>JBOGFL010000688.1:0-2103 GCA_050743285.1 Acidimicrobiia bacterium | reverse complement strand
CCGCGAAGTCTCCACCTATCTCCAGTCCGGAAATGTGATCCTCGGGAGCTCGCTGCGCCAGCCGGCAAGGGTCGGGGCATCGATCGAAACGACTCTGCGCCGGGAGTTCGATCTCGACATCGACGTCGCGGTACGGACGGGCAGCCAGCTGAGCCGCGCGGCCAAGACCCGCCCGCTCGCGGGCGCCCGCGTCGACCCGAAGACGCTCCACGTCGCGTTCTTGAAGGCGAAGCCGTCGGCGTCGGCGGCGCGGCGTGTTGCCAAGCTCGACTTCGGTCGCGACGAGTTCATGCTGCGCGGATCCGAGATCTTTCTCCGCTATCCGAACGGTCTCGGACGCTCCAAGATGAGTAACGCGGCGTTCGAGCGCGTGCTGGGCATACCGGTCACGATTCGATCGTTACGGGTCGTGGCCGAGCTCAACCGCCGGGCCGCCGCCGCGGGCTGAATCCTACTCACGATCCTCCTCACGCGGCTCGTTCGAGAACCACGACCGGGATCTCGCGGTCTGTCTTTTGCTCGTATTCTGCGAATCCCGGCAGGTCGCACTTCTGAAGTTCCCAGCGTCGCTCCCGTTCCGTGGCGTCGGCGACCCGGGCGGGGAACGTGCCCCTCCGCCGAACTATTCCCCTTGTCGCGAAGCCGACCAGGTGGCGGCGCGCGTCGCGCTCGCGGTCGCGTATGCGGGGCGCACGCCGACGTCGGTCGGCGCGGCGGGTAGCGGCGGACTGGGCGCGGTCCGCGCCAGCACGATCGCGGTGGTCGCGAGCAGCGCGAGCCGCGTCAGGCCCCCGATCGCACTCGGCCAGGGAAGCGTCTCGGTCGACTCCAACACCACCGCCCCGACGACGACCAGCCACGGAAAGCGCCCCGGTTGGTGGACCCAGAGCAGAAGAAGCGCGGCGACGACGAACGCGACGGTGTAGTAGCGGTTCACATCGGGGTCGAGCGCGAGCCGGATCGTGACGACTGCCAGAGGCGCCGCAGCCCAGCGCCCGCGTGTGACGAGCCAGCTGGCGAGCACGACCCCGGCTACCAGTTGCGCCGGTCGGCACCACTCTGGTGTCGTCGTTCCCCCCAACCCGAACAGGGCGAGCACCGACTCCGGCTTGACGTCGATGGCGTGGCGCGATGTGTCCATCGTCTTCGACTCCGCCAGGATGAAGGGCGCCCAACAGGCCGCGGCCACGCCGCACGCGAGCAACGGCCGGAGCCAACGAGCGCGTCCGCGCGGCGCCGCCGAGACCACGACGAAGCCGACGCCCCACGGCTTGGCCGCGGCGCCGACGCCGAGCAGCAGGCTCGCCGCCCACGGGTGGCCGCGCGTGCAACACCACACCGCGGCCACGAGGCCCGCGATGGCCAAGACGTCATCGATATGCGCAGTGCGAACCGCGAGGTCGCTCCACGTCGCCACGAACACCGCGCCGCCGGCGATGACTCCGGCGGTGATCCGAAAGTGCGGGCCGCCGGCGAGCCGCTGCGCGATCGACAGCAGACCGCCGAGCAAGGCAAGGCCGGTCACGAGCAGCGTGACGGTCAACAGCATGCCACCGACGCGCGATTCGAGGAGCGTGAACGGCGTCATCGCCACTGCCGCGGGCGGACCAAACTGGAACTCCGGGTGCGCGCCGTACAGATGCAGCCCGGTCTCGCCGGAGGAGCCGATCTCACCCCACAACAGGCGGGCGGCGTCATCGAAGTACTGGCGGGCCGTGTGGTGTGGCTGACCGAGTTGCGCGAGCGCAACGCCGACCGCGGTCGTGACCCAAACGACCCAGGCGAACCGAGTGCGCCCGGCGGCGGACGTCGGCGCGCTCGTTATGGGACCAGCACCACCCGGCCGAAAGCCTGGCGGCTCTCGATGTACCGGTGCGCGGCCGCGGCCTCCGCCAGCGGGTACGTCCGGTCGACAACCACGCGCAATTCGCCCTGGGCGATATCCGCGAGGTGACGGGAAACCATCTGCTGCGCGCGATCGGTCGTGACCTCGATCGCGAACAAGACCCCGGTCAACGTCTGGTTCGCCGCCATCAGCGACGACGCGTCGAACGGCTGCGGGTCGCGACCGGCGTTGCCGACGAGTGTGCACCGGCCCCGGTA
>JBOGFL010000687.1:0-1909 GCA_050743285.1 Acidimicrobiia bacterium | reverse complement strand
ACTCACCGAGTCGCTGCTGCGGTTCAAGATCCGGGTCCAGGTGGACGTCGAGGACCGTAGCGACACCTGGGCCGTGATCGCCGTCCGGGGTCCGGGCGCGCCGGCGGCGCTGCGGACCGCCGGTGTTGACCCACCGGCGGAGCTCCACGCCCACACGCGATGGAGCGACGCGCTCGTCGTCGGGGCCGACTGGCCCGGATCAGCCGGCGTCGACGTCGTTGGTCCGCGGCGCGAACTCGCCCGCCATTCGGAAGCGCTTCAGGATGCGGGCGTCGTCGTGGTTGACGAGGACGCGTATGAAGCAGTGCGCGTGGAGGCGGGCGTTCCTCGGCAAACCCGCGACTTCGACGACAAGCTCATCCCGCAAGAGGCGTTTCTCGACCGCGATGCGATCTCTTTCAGCAAGGGCTGCTTCCTCGGGCAGGAGCTCGTGACCCGCATCGACACCCGCGGTCACGTCAACCGCTACCTGCGTGGCGTACGGCTCAGCGCGTCCGCCGCCGTCGGTGCTGACGTCGTTGCCGCCGACAAGACCGTTGGCGTGCTCACGAGCGTCGCCCAATCACCGGCCCTGGGCCCGATCGCCCTCGCGTTCGTGCGCCGGGAAGCGGAGCCGCCGGCCGCGGTGACGGTGGACGGCGCACCCGCAATGGTCGAGGAACTTCCGCTCGTTCGGTAGCCGGGGGTCTATGCGAGGACGGGGAGGCGCACCACGAAGCGGGTGCCGTCGCCGTTCGCCCGTTCGACCTCCGCGGCGCCGCCCATGGCGGCAGCGAGCTCGCGCACGATGGCGAGGCCCAGGCCGGTGCCCACCGCGCGACCGGTGACCCGGCGCGACGCGTAGAGGCGCTCGAAGACGTGCGGGAGGTCGGCGGGCGTGATGCCGGGCCCGTCGTCGAGCACACTCAGCACCAGCGTCCCGTTGTCCGGGACGACCGCGACTTGAACTCGATCGGCTGCGTACTTCAGCGCGTTCTCGACGAGGTTGGCGACGATCTGGGCCAGGCGCACGGGGTCGACGTCGGACGCAAGCGGCGGGCCGGCCGAGAGTTGCAGCGCGACGCCGTGCTCGGTTGCCGACGGCCGGAATCCATCCACCGCCTCCTCGACAACGTGCCGCGCGTCGACGGGTACCGGCGTGAGAGAGAACTCGCGCGCGTCGAGCCGAGCGAGGTCCAGCAGGTCGGCGACGAGACGAGAAAGCCGGCGCGATTCAGCACCGATGATGTGCGCCGCTCGCCGGAGGTCCTCGGGATCGCTGACCGTGCCGTCGGCGATTGCCTCCGAGTAGCCCTGGATCGAAGTGAGGGGCGTACGCAGGTCGTGCGACACGCTGAGCAAGAAGGCGCGCTCCGCGCCCCGAGCGACTTCGAGCTGCCCCGCCATGCCGTCGATGGCGTGGGCCAGGCGGGCCAGCTCGTCATCCGGGTGACCCTGCACCGGAACCCGGGCCGAAAGGTCACCGGAGGCGATCGCGCCGGTGGTTGCCTCCATGGCGGCCAGCGGACGGGTGAGTCGGCCGGCGAGGTACGCCGACACCAGCACCGCAACGACGAGCGCGAGCGCGCCGGCGAGAAGGAAGAACGGACCCGCCCTCCCGAGCGGGTTGGCCTCGATCGCCTGGGTCATGACGAGCACCGGCACCGCGCCGGCGCCGGGCTCGATCGGGTCGAGCGGGACCGCGATGAACACGGTGTCGCCGTCGCGATCGGTCTGGGTCTCGCCCCGAAGCAACGTGTCGGTGTCGAGATCGCCGGCGGGAACGCCGTCACCCAGGCTCGGATCCCGGTCGGGCTCATCGATGCTGCCGAGAAGCCGATCGACGCCCGCGATCACGTCGCCGTCTTCGGTCACCGCGACGAGCTTCCCGCCCGCGATCCCGAGAAGGCTGTTGTACAGCGTGCGGAAC
>JBOGFL010000686.1:0-3193 GCA_050743285.1 Acidimicrobiia bacterium | reverse complement strand
GCGCGATCCCACGCCGCGTCGGCACCGTCGGTCCCCGGGCCCGCGACGACGTTCTCGATGAGATACATGCGCTGGCGGTAGTGGTCGAACGCCACCACCTGACGCGGGACCGACAAGACGGCGTCGGGAAGCTCGGCGTCGTCGGGAGGAACTGCCGGCAGATGCTCGACCTCCCGGACGACGTCGTAGCCGAGGTAGCCGACGATGCCGCCGTGAAACGGCGGCATCGAGGCCAGACGCGGGGCCCGGTACACCCGCAGCAACGCCTCGAGGGCGCTCAGCGCGCCGGCGTCGGTCGGTACACCGGGCGGCGCCTCTCCCCGCAACTCGACGTCCCGACCGCGTGCGACGAGTGTAAGGGCAGGCTCGCCGCCGAGAAACGAGAAGCGGCCCCAGCGCTCGGCGTGCTCGACAGATTCGAGCAGGAATCCGTCACGCTCCCCGACGAGCTTGGCGAACGCGGAAACCGGCGTCTCGATGTCGGCCAGCACCTCGGTCCAGACCGGGACCACCGAGTACTCGCGTGCGAGGGCAGCGAACTCTTCGCGCGCCGGTTGCACCGGCAACGCCGGCGCGGTCACACCGAGCCGGGCGTCGACCCCGAACCGAAGGCGCGGAAAAAACAGCTCCACTCGCCGGTGTGGCACGCGCCCTTGCCTTCCTGTTCCACCACGACGAGAAGCGCGTCGTCGTCGCAGTCGTAGTAGGCCGCGCGCACCCACTGCCGGTCGCCGGACGTGTCGCCTTTCCGCCAGTGCTCCTGCCGGCTCCGGCTCCAGAACCAGGTCCTCCCGGTCTCGAACGTGCGGCGCACCGCCTCGCGGTCCATCCACCCGAGCATCAACACCAGACCGCTCTCGTGCTCCTGCACGATCGCGGGCACCAGGCCGTTGTCATCGAAACGAATGGCGTCCAACTCGGCGTCCGACACCGCGATCGGCGTCGCGTTGGGTACGTCGATTGAGTTCGGCATCAAGGCCAGGCTAGCCCTCGCTTCCGTCGCTCCCGCCGGCGTTACGCGACACTCCACGCATGCCTGAGCCGCCTCGCGCACCCCGACGCCCGACTGTCCTACGCGCGCACGACGACGAGCGGATCGACGACTGGTACTGGCTGCGCGACCGCGACGATCCCGATGTGCGGTCCTATCTCGAGGCGGAGAACACCTACACCGCGGCCGCGGTGGCGCACACCGCCGCGCTCCAGGCGAGCCTCTACAACGAGATCATCGAACGCGTCCAGGAGACTGACGCGTCCACGCCGGTGCCCGACGGCCCGTACGAGTATTTCCGCCGCACGATCGCCGGCAGCCAGTACGGCGTCTTCTGCCGCCGGCCGGCACGGACGCCGGAACTGCCGGATGCGCTGGCGCCTCCCGGTTCGCCCGCCGGCGAGCAGATCGTCGTCGACGAGAACGTGCTCGCCGCCGGCAACTCCTTCTTCGCCCTGGGCGCGCTGGCGGTGAGCCCCGACCACCGCCTGGCGGCGTACTCGGTCGACACGAGCGGCGCCGAGCGTTACGAGCTTCGCTTTCGAGACCTGGGGACCGGCGCCGATCTCGCCGACGTGGTGCCCGACACGTACTACGGCCTGGCGTGGGCCGCCGATTCACGCTCGGTGCTCTACGTCCGGCCTGACGACGTGATGCGCCCTTATCAGGTGTGGCACCACGTTCTGGCCGAACCGGTCATCGACGACACGCTCATCTACCAGGAGGACGACGAGCGCTTCAACGTGAGCGTCGCACTGACCCGGACCCGGCGTTACGCAATCATCACGTCCGACTCCCGCATGACGAGCGAGGTCCGTCTCGTCGACGCGACCGACCCGACCGCCCCGGCGCGCCTTGTCGAGGCTCGCCGCCAGGGCGTCGAGTACGCGGTCGAACACCATGTGGGCCGCGACAACGGCGACCGCCTGTTCATCGTGACGAACGACGACGGTGCCACCGGCTTCAAGCTCATGGCAGCACCCGTCGCGAGCCCGGGCCGTGCGTCATGGCGAGAGATGGTCGGCTCCCGTGACGATGTGCGTCTCGACGCGGCCGACGCCTTCGCCGACCACATCGTCCTTTCGGAGCGGGCTGACGGACTCGAGCGGCTGCGCGTGCTCGACGTCGCCACCGGCGACGCGCAGACGGTCGCACTCCCCGATCCGGTGTACTCGGTGTGGCTGGGACCCAATGCCGAGTTCGACACACCGCAGATCCGGTACGGCTACACGTCGCTCGTGCAGCCCCCGTCGACCTTCGAGTACGACTCGACCGGTCGCAATTCGACCCTCGTCAAACGTCAGCCGGTGCCCAACTACCAGCCCGACGAGTACGAGTCGCACCGCTCGTGGGCGACCGCGCCGGACGGGGCGAAGGTGCCGATCTCCCTCGTGCACCGCCGCGGCCTCGAGCGCGACGGGAGCGCACCGGCACTGCTCTACGGCTACGGCTCGTACGAAGCGTCGATCGACCCCACGTTCTCGACCGCGCGCGTCAGTCTGCTCGAGCGGGGATTCGTGTTCGCGATCGCCCATGTGCGCGGTGGCGGTGAGATGGGCCGGGCCTGGTACGAGAGCGGTCGCCTCGCCCAGAAACCGAACACCTTCACAGACTTCATCGCCTGCGCCGAGCATCTGATCGCGGAAGGCATCACGTCAGCCGATCGGCTCGCCGCACGCGGCGGGAGCGCGGGCGGGCTGCTCATGGGCGCAGTGGTGAACCTGCGTCCGGACCTGTTCCGGGCGGTGATCGCCGAGGTGCCCTTCGTCGACTGCCTGACCACGATCCTCGACGAGAACCTGCCCCTCACCGTGAACGAGTGGGAAGAGTGGGGCAACCCCGTCGTCGATTCCGACATCTACTTCCTCATGAAGGCGTATTCGCCTTACGACAACGTCGAGGCCAAGGACTACCCGGCGATGCTGGTCACCGCTGGCCTGCACGACCCGCGCGTGCAGTACTGGGAGCCGGCCAAGTGGGTCGCGAAGCTGCGCGCGCTGAAGTCCGACGACAGTCTCCTCCTCCTGAAGACGGAGATGGGTGCCGGGCACCGCGGCCCGTCCGGCCGCTACGACGCGTGGCGCGACGAGGCGTTCGCGCTCGCATTCGTACTGAACCAGCTGGGCTTCACCGAAAAGGCATGATCGTCGCGAGCTGACGCGACTGGGCGAGCAGGCGCCCGTCCCGACTCCAGACCTCACC
>JBOGFL010000685.1:0-2254 GCA_050743285.1 Acidimicrobiia bacterium | reverse complement strand
GGCCGGTGCCGAGCTCGTGGCGGGCGCCGACGAGGTGTGGGAACGGGCCGGGCTGGTCTTGAAGGTCAAGGAACCTCAGGTTGAGGAGTTCGGGCTGCTCCGTCCCGGCCTGGTGCTGTTCACCTATCTGCACCTCGCGGCGTATCCCGAGGTCGCCAGGGCGCTACTGGAGCGGAAGGTGACCGGCGTCGCCTACGAGACGGTGCAGCTCGAGTCGGGCACGCTGCCCTTGCTGGCGCCGATGAGCGAGGTCGCCGGCCGACTGTCGCCACAGATCGGCGCGCACTTTCTCGAGCGCGAGCACGGCGGCCGAGGCGTGCTGCTCGGCGGGGCGCCGGGCGTCGAACCGGCGAAGGTCGTCGTGCTCGGCGCCGGGAACGTGGGGTGGAACGCGGCCTGGATCGCGCAGGGCATGGAGGCGGAGATCCTGCTCCTCGACAAGAACCTCGACCGGCTGCGGTGGGTCGACCAGATCCACCGGGGCCGGATCATGACGCTGGCGAGCAACCGGGGCGCGGTCGAGCGGGCCGTCGTCAACGCCGACCTCGTGATCGGCGCGGTGCTCGTACCCGGCGGCCGGGCGCCGATCGTCGTGACCGAGGCGATGGTCCGCACGATGCAGTCGGGTTCGGTGATCGTCGACTGCGCGGTCGACCAGGGCGGTTGCGTCGAGACCGTGCACGAGACGTCCCACGCCGATCCCGTCTACGAGCTCCACGGCGTCCTGCACTACGCGGTCGGCAACATCCCCGGCGCGGTGCCTCGCACCTCTACCTATGCGCTGACGAACGCGACGCTGCCCTACGCACACGCGCTGGCAACGAGCGGCGTGGCCGCAGCGGCCACCGATGATCCCGCGCTCGCGCTCGGCGTCAACACGGTCAACGGATCGGTGACCAACGCGGCGGTCGCCGCGGCGGTCGACGAGAGCCACGTTCCGTTCGAGCAGATCGCGGCGGACGCCGAATGAATCACGTAGGACAGGCATGGCGAACCAACTGCTGATCGCGGGTGAGTGGACCGACGGCAAGTCGGAACGCGGCGGTCGCAGCGCCGGTCTCCGCCGACCCGGACGGCTACTTCGTGGTTCACCTTCCGGGGCCCGAGACTCCATTTCCAGAGTGCCAGCTGATGGTCGTCGATCTGGCTACGGGCCTCGCGGACGAAATCGCGCGTGGACCAGAGTTCTGCGCGGTCAGCCTGGCCGCGGCCGCGGACGGCACGCTGTACCTCATGCGAAGGCCGGCGCTACACGCGAGAGGGTCGGACGTGATGACGGTCGACCCCGCGACCGGTGCGACCGCAGTGATCGGCTCGTTGAAACTCCGGCTCCACGTGGGGGAAGCTGCGTTCGCGCCGACCGGTGAGTTGATGCTGTACTCGAGTCTGTTCTCTGACCGGTGTGAGCCGGGTGAGATCCTCGGGCCCCCGGCATGCCTGTTTCGAGTCGACCTGAGCTCGCTGTCGACGCAGCTCGTTGGCCGGCAGACAGCCAGCGTTGCGGGTTCGCCATTAGTTGCAACGGCGACGCGTTCGTGAGCCAGACCGGCGACCAGTCGCCTCAGAACCACCTTTCGGCCGTTGATCTCGCCACCGGCGAGCTGTTCGATCGGCCGCCTTTCGCCGAGGGCACCGTCGGCGGGATCGCGTTCGACTCCCGCGGAACGCTCGGGGGCGTCGGAAGCGATGGCGTGGTGTATTCGACCGTCACCGTCGACCCGGATTCGGGTGCCGTCACGACGAGGGCGACGATCACCAACCTCGCGCCCGGGTCCATCCCCGACGGGCTCGCGATACAGCCGGTCTGCGGCGTCCCGATCGGGCCCCGGTTCACCGGCTTATCAACGACCGTAGGCTGCTTGGGTGCAGTCGCCCGACGACCACATCGAAGACGCCGAGATCATCGACGATGGGATCCAGCCGGTCGCGGCAACGAATCCGGCTCCCACCCATCCGGAACGCCCGGGAACCGTCGAGCTCGCTCGACGAGCGGCCCGCTTCACGGCCGGGATCGGACTGCTCGCCGGCGACGGGGTACGCCGTCTTCTTGCCGAACCGGACCAGCCCGCCGACACTGCCGCCCCGCGCGCGCTACCGCCCGGAAGTCGGCCGCCAGACGCGGAACCGTCGGGAGGTGTTGGTGGCGCGCTGGCCGCGGCCGGTCACGCTGTGGCGGCCCTACCGCCGCTGGCGTGGCTCCGCCGCCGGGCCGAGAAGGAAGGAGAGGTCAGCCGCGACTACGCCAAGACCGTCC
>JBOGFL010000684.1:0-6140 GCA_050743285.1 Acidimicrobiia bacterium | reverse complement strand
GTGCGTGCCGGTGGATGGGCCGAGACGGTGCTCGGCGTCGTCGCCCTGGCGGCACCGGGTCCCTGGTGCGCGGCACTGGTCGCGGCGTCCTACCTCGCGTTCGCGGCTTTCGTCGTGCGCGCGCGGGGGCAGGGCCGGGCGCTGAGCTCCTGCGGTTGCTTCGGCAGGCTCGACACCCCGCCGACCCGGCTCCACGTCGCCGTCACGCTCGGCGCCGCCGCGGTGGCCGTCGCAGTGGCGGCGACGGCCGACGGCACCGTCCTCGGCACGATCGCCGATCAGCCTCTCGCCGGTCTTCCCTTCTTGCTGTTCGTCGTCACGGCGACGTACCTCACGTTTCTCGCGCTCACGGCGCTGCCGCGGGTGCTGTCGTTCGGAGCCGCGGCCCGGTGAGCCAGTGGCTTGCGGAGCGCGCCGGCGCGCTGCTTGCGAAGCGCACGACAACCCGCCGCAGCTTTCTCGTGCGCACGGCAGTCGTCGGCTCGGCGGTCGCGGTGGCGCCGTGGCGCTATCTGCTGCGCCCCGATCCTGCCTACGCGGTCGTGTGCGGCGAGTGCGGCGGCGGCCCGTGCTGCGACGGGTACACCGAGTTCTGCTGCGTCATCAACGAGGGACGCAACAAGTGCCCGCCCGGGTCGTTCGCAGGTGGCTGGTGGAAGGCCGACGGATCGGTCTTCTGCCTCGGTCCCCGCTATTACATCGACTGCATGGAGGAGTGCACGTGCCCGTCCGGGGGGCCGTTCTGCCCCGGGTGCATCCAGAGCATCTGCGGCTGCCCGAGTTGCAACAACCGGAGGGTGTATTGCAATTACTTCCGCTACGGGCAGTGCCACACCGAGATCGGTGCCTCCGGCCCGATCGCGTGCCGCGTCGTGAGCTGCAAACCGCCGTGGGAGCAGGATCCGGCGTGCCTGCCCGTCACCGCGGTCGACAACTCGACCGCCAACCACACCGCCGACTGTCCACCAAAACCGCCCAAGGAACCGGACAAGATCAGAGAGGACCCACCGATGTTCACGACCATTCTCAACGGTCAGATCCACGCGTTCTACGTCACGAACAACGGCAACCTGCGCCACAAGTTCGGCGGGGGAGAGAGCTGGAGCTCGAATGTCGTCGCCACTGGTTGCGACCCCAGCCGGCCCCAGGTGTCGGTCGAGAACCTCGGTGCCTTCGGCCTGCACGTCTTCGCCGCCGCCGCCAACAGCCAGAAGATGATCTATGCCTCGTTCGACGGCGCCAACTGGCGGTCGCGGCTGGTGTGATGCCGTTCCGGCGCGTCGCCAGTGTCCTCGTGGTCGCCGCCCTGGCCGGTTGCGGCGGCGGTGGTGACGACGAGAGTACCGGTGGGACGGAGTCGACGACCCCGGACACGGGGTTGCCGGCGACCACGACAATCGACGTGGGGGACGCGCCCGCGGGCGTGGCGGTCGGTGCCGGGGCAGTGTGGGTCGCCGACCAGGCCACAGGAACGGTGAGCCGTGTCGACCCGCAGTCGGCAACCGTAGTGACCGCGATTGCGGTACCCGGCATGCCGCTCGGCATCGCGATCGGTGAGGGGGCGGTATGGGTGACGAGCTACGACGAGCGCGGCAGCGTGACCCGCATCGACCCGGAAACGAACATGGTCGTCACGTCGGTTCCCGCCGGCGCCGGGATCAGGGCAATTGCCGTCGGTGAGGACGCCGTCTGGGTGACGAATCCGCAGGAGGGAACGCTTCTCCGGATCGACCCTGAGACCGTGCGGATCACCGCGACGATCCCGGTCGCGGGCGGCGTTGCCGCGGTCGCGCTGGGCCCGGGCGCAGTATGGATCACCAACCCGGTCGCCGCGACGTTGACCCGTCTCGCGACCAACCGTTGAGTGGACGCCGGGCCGCGTCTCGACGGTCGCACCGCGCTGATAACCGGGGGCGGGGGCGGCATCGGCCGCGGGATCAGCGAGCTGTTCGCCGCCGCCGGCGCGGCGGTGTTTGTTGTCGAGATCGACCCGGACCGGGCGAGCGAGACGCGGGCCGCGATCGAAGCGAACGGGGCGCGGGCGGTGTCCGTCGTCGCCGACGTGCGCGAGTCGGAGGGGGTCGAGCTCGCGCGTGCCGCCGCGCTCGACGCTTTCGGGGGCATCGACGTCCTCGTGAACAACGTGGGCCACTACGGCGGACCGCGGCGGGCCTTCCACGAGCAGTCCGACGACGAATGGAACGAGCTCTACCGCGTGAACCTCGGGCACGTGCTCGGGATGTCCCGCGCGGTGATCCCGCACATGCTCGATCGGGGCGCCGGCAGCATCGTCAACGTGTCGACCGTCGAAGCGTTTCGGGCGATCCCGACTCGTGCCGTGTACTCGGCGTTCAAGAGCGCGATCACCGGCTTCACCCGCTCGCTTGCGATCGAGTACGCGGGCCGGGGGATCCGGGTCAACGCGATCGCTCCCGACGTCACCGAGACGCCCCAGGTGCCCTACGACCGAATGGTGCCGCCCGAGCAGCGCCACCTGATCCCGACCTGGGTGCCGGTCGGCCGCTTCGGCACGCCCGCCGACGTTGCCGCGGTCGCGTTGTTCTTCGCGTCCGACTTGTCCGGCTTCGTGACCGGCGCGACGGTGCCGGTCGACGGGGGGACACTGGCCGCGGGGGGTTGGTATCCGACCGCCGAAGGTGGCTGGACCAACCGGCCCCGCCATCCTTAGAGTGCTGGACGGGCACCCGGCCACGGCCTAGTACCGGCAATTCGTCCCCTGGGGGTTGGCATGGCGATCACGAGGTCTCGTTGGACGCGGCGGGCGGTCCTCGCCCCGGTGGCGATCGGGATGGTGGCGCTGCTCGGCGCCTGCCAGCCCGACCTCTTCATCCGGAAGTCGGGATCGGGCGGGCCCTACAAGGGCAAGGGTGTCATCAACGGGACGGCCGCGGGCCAGACCGAGACCCGGCGCCAGAGGGTCGGCCGCCACGCGCTCTACGACTTCAAACTGCACAACCTGCCCGAAGGGCAGTGCGCGATCCAGATCACCGACGGTGCGCTGACGAACGGCGGTGCCTACCTGCGCAAGTACACCTACCAGGGCCAGAGCGTCACCGAGCGCATCACGAGCACACAGGGCTACACGATCACGCTGCCCAGCAACGGCAAGTCGGACCGCTTTCGCCTGAAGGTGACGCCGGAGAGCGGCGCGGTCGGCAACGAGCAGGTCCTCGTGATCGCGGCCAAGTGCCAGTCCGACACCAACCTGCTCGACCGCATCAAGGCAATCACGAAGATCAGGTAGCTGCCCCCGGGCGACGTCGCCAGGGTCGTCCGGGAGAGGAACGGCCCTCGGATCAGTAAAGCGGCGACCAGGACGTCGTTCGCAGCAGTCGGCTCTCCCAGTCGTCGCGGACGCGGAGCGCGTCGTGCATCCACGTGCCGGGCGCCCGGTGCTCGGCCGGGACCTCGCTGGTGACGAGCGGTGTGATGCGCGTCGGGTCCTTCACCTTCTGCCACAGGACGACTTCGCGGCGGCGGCCCGTTCCCCACGCGGTTTGCAGGACGGCCTGGAGTTCGAGGAAGCCGCGTCCCCGGCCGGGCTCTGCGAGCGACGGGGCGTAATGGTCGCGCGCGGCCTCGAGGTACGCGTCGAGCATGCCCTCGTGCGGCCAGGCGGTGTCTTCCATGTAGAGGGTGAGCGCGTGATGCGCGTCCTCGACCGGGACCGCGGCCAGATCGAGGTCGGTGAGCGGCGACCAGGGCAGTGGCACCAGCACCTTGCCGCTCACGTCGTGGCGCAGGTCGTCGACTTCGGCCGCCCATTTCTGGAGATCGCCGGTCTGCATTCGCCGCACGAGCGATTCCCACGCCCCGCCGTCGCGAATGCCGGTGATCGTCACCACCTGGTAGGCGCGGCCGGTGCCGTGCGCGTGGTGCCCGAACCACAAGAGGCGGGCGTCGTCGCCCTCGGCCAGCGCCGGCATCAACTTGTCGCGGAACGCGGCCTCGAAGTCGTGCTCACGCTCGCCCACAACTCGGTGGACCTCGTGGAGATACAGCAATTCAGTCCCCCATTTCTCCGGCTACGCGAGTCGCTCGACCACGTAGTCGATGGCGCGAGTCAGCGTAGCCACGTCATCGGGTTCGACGGCCGGGAACATGGCGATCCGAAGCTGATTCCGCCCCAGCTTCCGGTACGGCTCCGTGTCGACGATCCCGTTGGCCCGCAGCACCGCCGCGACGCCGGCCGCGGGCACCGCTTCGTTGAAATCGATGGTCCCGGTCACCGGGCTGCGCTCCGAGGGCTTGGCCACGAACGGCGTTGCGTACGAAGACGCCTCGGCCCACCCGTAGAGGAGCTCGGCCGACCGTTCACAGCGCGCCACTGCCCAGTCGAGGCCGCCGTTCTCGAGTAGCCAGTCGACCTGGTGCGCGAGCAGGAACAGCGTGGCCAGCCCCGGCGTGTTCAGCGTCTGATCCTTGCGGGAGTTCTCGAGCGCGACCCCGAGGTCGAGGAACGGCGGGATCCAGCGACCGGACGCGCCGATGCGATCGACACGTTCGATTGCGGCGGGCGAGAAGAGCGCAAGCCACAGTCCCCCTTCGCTGCCGAACGACTTCTGCGGCGCGAAGTAGTAGACGTCGAACTCCGCGGGATCGACCGCGAGTCCTCCGGCCCCTGACGTCGCGTCCACGAGTACCAGCCCGTCGGCGCCGTCGGGACGGCGCACGGCCATCGCGACCCCTGTCGACGTCTCGTTGTGAGGCCAGGCGTAGGTGTCGATCCCGCCTCGGGAGATCGGCGACGGGTGGGTACCGGGGGGTGACTCGAGCACGTCCGGCTCGTCCAGATGGGGCACCGCGATGACGATCTCGGCGAAGCGGCCAGAGAACTCTCCGAACACCAGGTGCTGGCTCCGGCGCTCGATCAGGCCGAGCGCGGCCGCGTCCCAGAAGGCGCTCGTGCCGCCGACCCCGAGCACGACCTCGTACCCGTCCGGGAGCGCGAACAGCTCTCGCATGCCGGTGCGTATCCGCCGCACCACTGAACGCACCCCCTCCTGGCGGTGGCTCGTGCCGAGGAACGCGGGCGTCGCCGCGAGTGCGGTCTGCGCTTCCACCCGCACCTTCGACGGGCCCGAACCGAACCGGCCGTCGGACGGCTGCAACTCGGCCGGCAGTCGGATCTCGGGTACATCGGGCACGTCACAACCCTACGAGAACGGTGCGGCGGTCCCGATCGTTCACAGACGCGACACGGACGTGAAACATCGCGTCAGTACGGTACGGCGAATGGACGTCCAGCTCGTGCGCCGGCCCGACGACGCCTCCCGGCACGTGCCGATCCGTCGATCGGCCGGTAAGGAGCCGGTTGACCGGGCCGAGCCCGGCGGGTCTCCCCCCGCCCGCCGGGCTCACCCGGTTTCAGCTGATCGATGTGACTTCGGCCAGTCCGTCCCCGATGCACGCGACGAAGCGGTCGTTGTCGGGGACGGCGGCGGTGTCGGTCAAGACACCGATGCAGCACGTCCCCAAGTGTGAGAGCAGCGTGACGTTGGCGGCAGCTCCGGCGGTGGGCGCGAACGCATACATGCGGGTCAGCTGCGCGCCCGACAGGTAGACGGGGAACGGTGCCCCGGGGACGTTGCTGGTGACGAAGTCCGCGCCCTTGAGGAGCGACCCGAAGAGCGCGGTCGTCGCGATCTGCGGGAGCCGATCGAGGACCGCGGCCAGGCTGTTGCTCATGCCGACCGCCGGCTCCTGCCGGATGTGTTGCACCAGTGCCCGGATCGTCTGCATGCGTTCGATGGGATCGTCGATCGTGAGCGGGATCGGAAAGCGTGCGGGCGTGAATCGGTTGCCGCCGGCGGTCGTGTCGGCGTCGGCCCGTAGGTTGATGGGCATCGTCATGCGCAGGTCGGGCGCGGGAGCGCCGTGCTCTTCGTGATAGCGGGCGAGACCGCCCGCGACGCCGGCGACGAAGGCGTCGTTCAGGGTTCCTCCGCCCGTCTTGGCCGCCCGCTGGAGGTCGTCGAGATCGATCTCGAGGGTGCCGAGACGCCGGTCGAGGCTGCGGCCCCGCATCAACGGCGACCGGGGCGTGAACGCGGGAGCGAGGAAGCGGGCGAGGGAGCCCGCGGTCCGCACCGCCTCACCGCCGATGCGCGACGGGTCGG
>JBOGFL010000683.1:0-5394 GCA_050743285.1 Acidimicrobiia bacterium | reverse complement strand
GTGTAGCCGATTGCGCCGTGTACCTGCAGCGCCGACCTCGCGGCGAGCGTGGCGGCGTCACTCGCGAACGTTTTCCCCATCGAGACGTGCACCGATCGGTCGGGGTCGCCGGTCGCGAGTGAGTAGGCGGCGCGGTACACAACCGGCCGAGCGAACTCGAGCGCGAGCGCGACGTTCGCAAGATGGTGCTTCACCGCCTGGAAACTCCCGATCGGCACGCCGAACTGATGGCGGTTCGTGGCGTGTTCGACGGTGACATCGAGGAGGTGCTGGGCGAGCCCGAGGAGCTGGGCCGAGGTTCCGAAGACGGCGCGCTGCCACGCCCACGTGGCCGCCTCGGGACCCCCGATCCCGGTCGCGGTCGCCGGATCCCAGATGACCTGTGAGAGCCGGCGCGAGCCGTCGACCGCCGGTACCGGCTCGCACCGCACCGCGCCGCGCTCGGCGAGGTGAAGGACGCGCTCGTGCTCGAGCAGGAAAAAGTCGGCCGAGTCGGCGTAGAGCACGTACGGAAAACCCTCGAGTCCGAGCGTGTACGTGTGCTCGCCGGTGCACACGCCCGATCCGCCCGCCAGCGGCGCGGCGACGCATGCGTGCTCGACCACCGGCTCGGGCAGCGCGGCCCGGCCCGTCTCCTCGAGCACGAGCACGAGATCGAGCTCCGTCCCGCCGAGGCCGCCGATCCGCTCGTCGGCCATGACGCCGAGCACGCCCATAGCGCCGAGCTTGGGCCAGAGGTTGGACCGGCCCGAGTCGTTCTCCCAAGCGCCCCGGACGGCTGCCGGCGGGCACTCCTTGCCGAGGAAATCACGCACCGCGTCGCGCAACGCGAGCTGGTCGTCGGTGAACGCGAAGCGCACGGCTACCGCGGGAGGCCGAGAACGCGCTCGGCCACGACGTTGCGCTGGATCTCGTTGGTGCCCGCGTAGATCGGTCCCGCGAGGGCGAACTGGTAGCCGGTGGTCCACGTGCCGCCGGCCCGCTCGGCGTCCGGTCCGAGCAGCGCGAGCGCGGCCTCGTGCAGGCGGACATCCAACTCCGACCAGAAGAGTTTGACGAGGCTGGCCTCGGCGCCGGTGCTCTCGCCGTCGGCCAGCCGGGTCACGGTTTGCAGCGTCTGCAAGCGGTACGCCTCGGCGTCGATCCACGCTTGCGCGACCGCCGCGCGACGGTCGGTGTCTTCACTGCCGCGCCAAAGGTCGACGAGGCGCGCGGCCGCAGCACTGAAGCGGCCGGGGCTGCGCAACGTGAGGCCGCGCTCCGAACCGGCGGTAGCCATCGCGACGCGCCATCCCTGGTCGACGTCGCCGAGCACCGCGTCGTCGGGCACGTAAACGTCGTCGAAGAAGACCTCGGCGAATCCCTCGTCACCGTCGAGGCGTTCGAAGCCACGCACCGTCACGCCGTCGGAACCCAGCGGAACGAGGAAGTAGGTGAGCCCGCGGTGGCGTTCGGCCTCCGGATCGGAGCGAAAGAGTCCGAACAGGTGAGTGCAGAACGCGCCGCGCGTCGTCCACGTCTTCTGTCCGCGCAGCAGCCATCCGTCGTCCACGTGCAGGGCGCGGCTCTGGATACCGGCGAGGTCGCTGCCCGCGTTCGGCTCCGACCAGCCCTGACACCAGGTCTCTTCGCCGGAGGCCATGCGGGGCAGGATCCGGTCCTGCTGCTCGGGCGTTCCGAACTCGAAGATCGAAGGGGCGAGCAGGAAGATCCCGTTCTGGGTCACGCGTTGCGGTGCGGCGGCCCGGTAGTACTCCTCCTCGAAGATCAGCCACTCCCACAGGCTCGCGTTGCGACCGCCGTAGGCCTCGGGCCACGAGACGACCGCGAAGCGGGCGTCGAACAGTCTGCGCTCCCATTCGAGATGCCGGGCGAACCCTTCGCGGGTGTCTCCCGACGGGAGCGGCGGCTCGGGCACGTTCGCTGCCAGCCACTCCCGGCACTCGCGGCGGAACGCGTCCTCGCCGTCGCTCCAGGTCAGGTCCATCAGCGCCGGAGCAGCACCGCGGAGCCGTGGCCGAACAGGCCTTGGTTCACCGCGAGCCCGACCGCGGCGCCGTCGACCTGGCGGTCGGTTGCCTGGCCGCGCAGCTGCCACGCGAGCTCGCACACCTGCGCGATCGCCTGGGCGGGCACGGCCTCGCCGAAGCACGCCAGTCCGCCGCTCGGGTTCACGGGTATGCGCCCGCCGATCGTCGTGTCGCCGTCGTTGACGAGCCGTTCGGCCTCGCCTTCCTTGCAGAGCCCGATGTTCTCGTACCAATCGAGCTCGAGCGCGGTCGACAGGTCGTAGACCTCGGCGATGTCGAGGTCGTCTGGGCCGAGCCCCGCTTCTTCGTATGCGGCCGCGGCTATCGAGTCGCGGTACGTCCGCTCCGGCGGCGCGGTCGCGGCCGCTGAGTCGGTGGCGAAGTTGGGCAGCTCGATGACCGTGCTCGGGTAGGTGGGCGTGACCGTCGACACTGCCGCCACCCGAACGTGCCGGTCGTGACCGGTGTGGCGGCGGGCGAACTTCGAGCTCGCGACAACGAGCGCGGCGCCCCCGTCGCTCGTCGCGCAGATGTCGAGCAGCCGCAGCGGATCGGCGACGATCGGCGATGCGGCGACGTCCTCCTCGCTGACCTTCTTGCGATACCGGGCGTTGGGGTTGTCGAGACCGTGGCCGGCGTTCTTCACCTTTACCTTGGCGAAGTCGCTCGGCGTCGCGCCGTACAGCTCCATCCGGCGCCGGGCGTAGAGCCCGAAGTACGTCGGGTTGGTCGCACCGAGCAGGCGGAACCGCAGCCAGTCGGGATCGTGCGTCCGCTCACCGGCGGTCGGCGCGAGAAACCCTTTGGGCGTCGTGTCGGCTCCGGCGACGAGGGCGACTTCGGCGCGCCCGGCAAGGATCCGGTCGCACGCCGCGCCGAGCGCGGTGGCGCCCGATGCACACGCCGCGTACGAGGTCGACACCGGCGCGCCCTGCCAGCCGAGCGCCTGCGCGAGCGTCGCGCCGGCGACATAGCCCGGATAGCCGTTCCGGATCGTCTCGCCGGCGGCGACGAACTGGATGTCGCGCCAGTCGACGCCGGCGTCGGCGAGCGCCGTGGTGGCCGCCGCCACGCCGTACTCGACGAACGGCCGGCCCCATTTGCCCCAGGCGTGCATTCCTACTCCGAGGATCACGACGTCGTTCATGTCGGCTTCCAGTTCCACATCACGTACTCGTGCTCCTCGTCTTCGTAGAGCGTCCCCAGGGCCAGTTCCACCTCGGTTCCGACCGTCAGCGCGTCGGGGTCGGCGTCGGCAGCCAGCGGACCCAGGACGACCATCCGTTCGTCGGTCAGTTCGACGGCAACGACCGTGTACGGCACGAACGGGTCGGGTGACACGTACGGCGCCGGCGGCTCGTAGTGGTTCGTCGTCCATGACCACACCCGGCCCCGCCGGCTGAGCTGCACGTCTTCGAGGTCTTCGGTCGGCGCCCCCGGGTGACGCGAGAAGGCCTGGTCGGGCGGGAAGAAGTACGCGCCGGTGGTGGCACCGCGCCGGCCGAGCAACGCGGGTTCGCCTTCTGTCGTGAACCATCCTTCGACCGCAGGGACGCGCGTTTTCGCATTCATTGCGGGCCGCCCGTGAGTCTCGTGAGCACGTCGTCGGCCTCCTTCACAATCCGTTCGATCAACTCCGCGACCGACGGCACGTCGTCGATCACGCCCACCGCCTGACCGCTCGCCATCACCCCGAGGTCGGGACGGCCGTCGACCATCGCCGCCTTGAGCAGCATCGGCGTGTTGGCCGCCATGAGGACCTGGCTCCATGTGAGGTCTTGGGTGCGGCGCATGGCGCGGCCCTCGCGCAGCATCGCCCGCCACGACGTACCCGACCGGCGCTTGAACCTCCACGCGTTGTGTAGTGCACGGGGCAGACTGGTCACCGGCCCGCTGCGGTCGAGGCGCTCGACGAAATTGGTCCGCAACACGCGGTGGGGCACGCCGTCGACCCGGTTCGTCACAACGGTGTCGGTGACCGTGCGGCCGAGGTACTCGTCCTTCACGGCTTCGGGCACCGTGCTATCACGCGTGAGCAAGAACCGCGTTCCCATCGCGATGCCACTGGCGCCGTATGCGAGCGCCGCGACGAGGCCGCGTCCGTCGAAGAAGCCGCCGGCGGCGATGACCGGGATGTCGACGGTGTCCACGACCTGGGGCAGGAGCAACGAGGTCGGGACCGATCCGGTGTGGCCGCCGCCCTCACCGCCCTGGACGAGCACGGCGTCGACACCCCACGCCGCGACCTTCTCGGCGTGGCGCTTCGCGCCGATCGACGGGATCACGAAGATGCCGGCGTCCTGGAGCCGACGGATCAG
Source organism: Acidimicrobiia bacterium (assembly GCA_050743285.1). GTDB lineage: Bacteria > Actinomycetota > Acidimicrobiia > IMCC26256 > JACDBD01 > JBOGFL01. The sequence continues at coordinate 1,046 of JBOGFL010000683.1, read as the reverse complement.
GTCAGCCTTCGGAGCCATTGCGAAGGACGCGACTCTGACCTGCTCCTCGACCAAGAGGTCGATGGCGGAGGCCGAGTCGGGCTGATCGGCGCGCAGGTTGACGCCGAACGGCTTCGTGGTGCGGGTCTTCGTCGCGGTGATTGCGTCGCGCAGCTGGTCGAAGTCCATGGTGGCGCCGGCGAGGATCCCGAGCCCACCCGCGTTCGACGTCGCCGAAGTGAGCCGCGGACCGGCAACCCAGCCCATGCCCGTTTGCACGATCGGGATCTCGATGCCGAGCAGGTCGCACAGCCGTGTGTGGAGCGCGGGGTGGGTCACGCCGGGACCTCGGACTTCCGGGTGTCGTTGGGGTCGATGACCTCGCGAATGAGGCGGAGATCCTCGCCGGTGGGGGGGCGGGTCTCGGGTGCCTCTTCGGGGATCACCAGTTCGAAGCCGGTGGCGGCGACGATCTCGTCGACGGTGACGCCGGGGTGAACCGAGCGGACCCGCATGGCGTGGTCGGTCGTCTCGAAGTCGAACACGCCGAGGTTGCTGACGACGCAGCCGATCCGGTGGAAGCGGGCGGCCCCGGGGCCGAGTTCAGCGGCACGGTCGTATCCGATACCGGTGACGAGATCGACGCGCTCGACGAACGCCTTGGGCGAGTGGTTCGGCACCCAGTACGAGGTGACGTGGTTGATCGTATTGCCGGGGGCGCCACGGAAGCCGAGGAGCTGGGCCTTCGGCTTGCGCCAGTCGCCGATGCAGCCGATGTTCTGGTTCCCGTAGCGGTCGACCTGGGTCGCGCCCATCATCACGTGCCGTCGTCCCGACCAGACGACGTCGAACATCGCCCGGTACGGGTTCCAGCCTTCGATGACGGCCGGCGGGTCGTCAACGCCGACCGGCATCGGGTTTGACACAAGCATCGCTTCGCCGTCGGTCATCACCAGGTCGGGTTCGAAGCTCTCCTTCGCGAGGCGCCCCCAGAACATCGGGATCGTGCCGATGGGGTTGGCGAGAATCTCACCGTCACCACGGAACGCCTCGGCGCACGCCACCAC
>JBOGFL010000682.1:0-4088 GCA_050743285.1 Acidimicrobiia bacterium | reverse complement strand
GGATCAGGGTGGCGTTGTGGCCGCCGAAGCCGAAGCTGTTCGACAGCACCGGCTTCGACCCGACGGTGCGGGGCTCGCCGCTGACGATGTCGGCCTCGATGTCGTCGCCGGCCCGCTGGTGGTTGGCGGTCGGCGGGGCCTCGCCGTGCTCGACGGCCAGCAGGCCGGCGATGGCCTCTACGGCACCGGCGGCGCCGATGAGGTGGCCGGTCACACCCTTGGTCGACGTCACCGGCGGGGCGTTGTCGCCGAACACCTTGCGGATGGCTTCGGCCTCGGCCGCGTCGTTCAGCGGGGTCGATGTACCGTGCGCGTTCACGTGGCCGATGTCGGCCGGCTTCATGCCGGCGTCGTCCAGCGCCATCTGCATGCAGGCGGCCGCCCCGGCACCACCCGGTGACGGCGCGGTGATGTGATAGGCGTCGGCGTTGCGTCCGTAGCCGACGATCTCGGCGTACACGTGCGCATCCCGCGCGCGGGCCAGCCTCAGTGGTTCGAGCACGAAGAAACAGGCGCCTTCACCCATGACGAAGCCGTCCCGTTCGGCGTCGAACGGTCGTGACGCGCGCTGCGGCTCGTCGTTGCGCGAGCTCAGCGCGCCCATTCGGGCGAACGCGGCGACGGTGACCTTTGTGATGCTGGCTTCGCAGCCGCCGGCCATGACGACATCGGAGGTGCCGTCGCGGATCAGGCGGGCGCTTTCACCGAGGGCGTGCGTTCCTGATGCGCACGCGCTGGCGATGGAGAAGTTGGGCCCCGTCCACCCCAGCTGCATCGAGATGAAACCGGCGGCCGCGTTCGACATCATCAGTGGGACGAAGAATGGCGTGACCCGCATGGGCCCCTTGTCGTACGCGATTCCCACCTGGTCTTCGAGGGTCATGATCCCGCCGACGCCGGTACCGGTGATGACCGCGCAGCGACTCGGGTCGGCGCCGAGCTCCCCGGCGTCGCGCACCGCGTCGGCGGCGGCGCCGTAAGCGAGGTGCACCACCCGGTCGGCGCGGCGGACCTCCTTCGGGCCGAAGTACTGCACCGGGTCGTAGTCGGTGACTTCGCATGCGAACTTGATGGGGATGTCAGTCGGATCGAAGTGGGTGATCGGTCCCGCGACCGACCGCGCTTCCATGACCGTCGTTCCGAATGACGCGACGTCGTTGCCCGGGGGCGCCTTCACCCCCAGCCCGGTGATCGCGACCCGGGGTCGACCTGCGTGATCGAGGAACTCGTCGCTCACTACCCGCCGTCCTTTTCGGACACCTTGTTCAGCACCAGCGTGACCGCCTGGCCGACGTTGGCCACCCCTTCGAGGTCTTCCTCGGGAACCTCGATGTCGAATCGCTCTTCGAGTCCCATGACGAGCTCGACGAGGTCGAGGCTGTCGGCCTCGAGATCCTCCTTGAACCGGGCCTCCTCGCTGACCTGGTCGGGCTCGACGCTCAGCACTTCGACCGCGACCTCGCGGATGGCGTCGAGGGCATCCGACCGTTCCATGATGGCTCCCTTCCTTCCGTCCGGTCCCTAATGTCCCATGCCCAGGCCCCCGTCAACGGGAACCACCGCTCCGGTGACGTAGCCGGCGGCATCGGAGCACAGGAAGGTCACCACGGCGGCAACCTCCTCGGGGGTGCCGAGCCGGCCCAAGGGTACGGCGCTCGCCGCAACCGATTGCCATTCATCGGTCAGCGCCTCGGTCATCGCGGTGACGATAGGGCCGGGTGCGACGACGTTGCAGGTGACGTTGCGAGGCGCCAGCTCGCGGGCGACCGACCTCGCCAGGCCCACCAGGCCCGCCTTGGCGGCGGCGTAGTTCGCCTGGCCCGGAGTGCCCATATGGCCGCTGCTCGACGAGACGCTGACGATCCGACCGTGGCGGGCGCGCATCATCCCGGGAGTCGCTCGGCGGATCGTGTGGAACGCGCCGGTGAGGTTCGTGCGCAGCACGTCGTTCCACTGGTCGTCACCCATACGCGCGACGAGCCCGTCGCGTGTGACGCCGGCGTTGTTGACGAGCAGTTCAACCCGTCCCCAGGCGCCCTCGATCTCCTCGAAGGCGGCGTCGACCGCGTCGGCATCGCCCACGTCGGCCCGCACCGCCAGCGCATCACCGCCGGCTTCTTCCACCGCCGCGGTCGTCTCCTTGGCAGCGTCCTCGTCGGACGAGTAACAGAAGGCGACGCGATGACCGTCCTGGGCGAGCGCGATCGCGATGGCGCGCCCGATGCCCCGCGATCCTCCGGTGACCAGTGCGACACGCACAGTGCTAGTTGCCGCCCCACCGCAACACGGCACTTCCCCATGTCATCCCGGCACCGAACCCGGAGAGGAGGACGAGATTGCCGGGGCGGACCCGCCCGTCGTCGACCGCTTCGGTCAACGCCAGGGGTATGGACGCGGCGGAGGTGTTCCCGTAGCGCTCGATGTTGATGATGGTGCGCTCGGCGGGAACGCCGAGCCGCTGGGCGGCGAAGTCGATGATGCGGAGGTTCGCCTGGTGGGGGACGAACCAGTCGACGTCACCTGCGGAGAGGTCGGCCCGGTCGAGTGCGGCACGGGCCGATTCGACGACCACCCGCACGGCCCGCCGGAAGACTTCCTGACCGGCCATCTTCAGGTAGTGGCCGCGGGCGGCGACGGTCTCGGCGCTGGCCGGCAGCCGGCTGCCGCCGGCGGGGACCTCGAGCAGCGGCGCGGCGGAGCCGTCGCAGCCGAGGTCCCAGGCGAGGAGGCCATGGTCTTCGTCGACGGCGGGTGCGAGCACCGCTGCCGCGGCGCCGTCGCCGAAGAGGATGCAGGTGGTGCGGTCTTCCGGGTCGATGATTCGACTCACGGTCTCGGCGCCGATGACGAGCATGTGCCCGAGATTGCCGGTGGCGAGCAGCGCCGAAGCAGTGACGAGCGAGTAGACGAAGCCGGCGCAGCCGGCGCCGAGATCGAACGAGCCACACCGGAGGCCCAGGCGGTCACCCACGATGGCCCCGGTGTGCGGCAGCGGCTGCTCCGGGGTGGCAGTGGCCAGGATCATCAGGTCGATGTCGTCGGGCGTGAGCCCGGCGTCCTTGATCGCGGCGGCGCCGGCCGCGACGCCGAACGTGGCGGTCGATTCGTGCGGTTCGGCGATCCGGCGTTCCCGGATACCTGTCCGTTCGACGATCCAGGCGTCGCTGGTGTCGACGCGCGCTTCGAGCTCGGCGTTCGTGAGTCGATGCTCGGGCACTGCCGTGCCGAGCCCGACGATCGTTGCGCGCATCAAGCGACTCGGAGCCATGCCACCGGCTGGCCTTCGCGGAGTCGCTCGCCGGGGCGGGCGAGGAGGCCTGCGATCTGGCCGGAGAAGGGGCTGCGGACGGGTGTCGAGCTCGCCGGGCCCTCGACCACGCCGAGGACGTGGCCACTCTCGACCGCCGCCGGGAGGTCACCGGCGGGCCGGAAGACGCCTGCAGTAGGGGAAACGACCATCCGCTCCGGGACGAGCAGCTGCTCGCCGTGCTGAATCTCTCGGGAGTTGCTGAACGCCATCGTAGAACTTGCCTCTCCTATGCGTGCGTGCTGGTTCGGGCGGGAAGATCGCCGGGAACCGCGACATTGCGAACGGGGATGTCGGGCACGGTGCGCTTGGCGAGCGCCGCCAGCATCGTGCCGTGCCCGACCTCGACGAACTCGGTAGCGCCGAGGCCGGCGAGGGTCTCCTGCGAGGTGCGCCACCGGACCGGCACCGAGACATGGGCGGCGAGGCGGGCCCGCCAACCGTTGCCGCCGTCGTCGTACGCCGCCGCGTCTTCGTTGACGACGACCGGCGCCCGGGGCGCGGCGAAGTCCACGGAGGCGAGGACCTCGCCCAGGCCGTCCGAGGCGTCCCGCATGAGTGGCGTGTGGAACGCGCCACCGACGTTGAGCGGGCTGGCGCGCTTGACGCCGATCTGCTTGGCCCGGGCCGTCGCCGCGGTGACGCCGTCGGCGGTGCCGGCGACGACGATCTGGCCGGGCGCGTTGTCGTTGGCGATCCAGCACGCGTCCTCGGCCGCCGCGCAGGCGTCGTCGGCCTGTTCATTTGTTGCCCCGAGGAACGCAGTCATCCGTCCGGGGTG
>JBOGFL010000681.1:0-3898 GCA_050743285.1 Acidimicrobiia bacterium | reverse complement strand
AAGCAGAGCTTCTTCGGCGACCTGCACGCGAGCGGCGCCGACGGCGTGCGCTTCTACACCCGCCACAAGGTCGTCACGTCTCGCTGGCCGCGCACCGCGGCGGCCTCCGCCGACCGCGACACGCGTGCCTGACCCGACCCGGCGCGAGACCGAACCGGCGGTCCATCTCGTTCGCTGGCGCGGCTCGTGGCCTGACGACGATCCGGACGCCAACTTCAAGGCCGAGGTCGCGCAGTACGCGCTCAGCGACCCGATGGAGACGATCGAAGGACTCGCCGCCAACACCGGTATCCCGGCCGGCGCCATCGTGCGCTACGTGCTGGCCCGCTGGGCCGGCGCCGGGAGCGAGTCGCTCCTGCACGCGGGCCCCTCGGTGATCAACCGCATGTGGAGCTATTGCGAGGAGGCGGAAGCCGCGGATACCGACGCCGCCCGTCTCGCCGCCTACGAGAAGCTGCGCGAGGTCGTCTCCTGGCTCCGCCTCCCGTTGGAGGACTGACGTGAAGAAGTGGTGGCCGCTCGTCGCACTGGGCGCGGCTCAGTTCCTGATGGTCCTCGACCAGTCGGTGATGAACGTCTCCATCAGCCAACTCGTCGAAGACTTCAACACCGAGGTCACCGTGATCCAGGCCGTCATCACGCTCTACTCGCTCGTGATGGCGGCGCTCATGATGCTCGGCGGCAAGATCGGCGATCGGGTCGGGCGGCGTCGCGCGTTCGCAATCGGGATGGTGGTCTACGCCTGCGGCTCGGCGCTCACCGCCGCGTCCTGGTCGGTTGCCACCCTGGCGTTGGGTTGGTCGATCCTCGAGGGAATCGGCGCGGTCTTGGTGCTCCCGGCCCTGGTGGCGCTGGTCGCAGGCAACTACGAGGGACGCGAGCGGGCGCTGGCGTTCGGCGTGATCGGCGGGATCGCCGGCGCCGGCATCGCGGTCGGCCCGGTGGTCGGGGGATGGTGCACGACCGAGCTGTCGTGGCGCGTCGTCTTCGTGGGTGAGGTGGTGATCGCCGCGGTGATCCTGCTCCTGCTCCGGCAGGTGCGCGACGTCGCCCGGCCCGATCCGCGGCCTCACATCGACGGCGTCGGCGCGTTCCTCTCGGCGACCGGGCTGGGACTCGTCGTGTTCGGTGTGCTCCAGGCGAGCACGTGGGGTTGGGTGGCGGCCAAGAGCTCTCCGGTGGAGCCGCTCGGCTTCGCATTGACCCCGTTCGTGATCGGCGCCGGCGGTGTCGTGCTCTGGGCGTTCACCGCCTGGCAGCGCCGTCGTGAGGCCCAGCGCGAGGATCCGCTCGTGCACCTGCGACTGTTCCGCAGCCCGCGGCTCCGGAGCGGGCTCGGGACGTTCCTGGCGCAGAACCTCGTTCTCATGGGGATCTTCTTCGTGATTCCTCTTTATCTCCAGATCGTTCTCGGGTTCGACGCGCTGGAGACCGGACTGCGGATGGTCCCAACCTCGGTCGCCATGCTCGTCACCGCGCTCGGCGGCGCGCAGCTGACGCGCTGGTTCTCACCGCGTGCCATCGTGCGTGCCGGCCTCGTGTTGCTGCTCGTTGCAACGATCTTCCTGATCGCCACCATCGATCCGGAGCTCAACGGCACGAACTTCGCCATCGCGATGACCGCCCTCGGCATCGGACTGGGCCTCATCGCCTCGCAACTCGGCAACGTGGTGCAGAGCTCGGTGGGCGCGGTTGACCGGGGCGAAGCGGGTGGGCTGCAGTACACCGCGCAGCAACTCGGATCGGCGCTGGGCGTCGCCCTCATCGGCGCGATGGTCATCACATCACTCGCCAACAACTTCGTGGACCAGGTGTCGAGCAACCCTGAGATCGCGGACGAGGTGAGCGCGGAGGTGAGCACGAACCTGGGTACGGGGATCGACTTCGTCCCCTCTTCCGAGGTGTCCGATGCCGCGAGCGCGGCCGGTCTCGACGACGAGACGAGTGACGCGCTGGTTGACTCCTACGAGGAAGCGCAGCTGGACGCGCTGAAGGCGGGACTCTTCGCGGTCGCGATCATCGTGGCGGCCTCGCTCCTCGCCACCCGTCACCTCCCGACCCGACGGCTCGACGAGCTGGGCGAGGAGCCCGCCGAGGCTCTCGATGCGCGGGCGACCGCTCAACGTCAGTCGGCGACGGGATCGGCGCCGAGATTGCGCAGCTCGGTGCGGATCTTGGCGGCGGCGTCCGCCATTGACTCCGGGTCGGGGTTCGGCTCGGCGTGGTCGAACTGCAGCTCTGGCGCGAGGTTGATCGGCACCACGTGAATGTGCACGTGCGGCACCTCGTCGCCGACGACGAGCACGCCGATGCGCCGGGGCGAGAACGCTCGGTCCTGCGCCTTCCCGATCGTCTGGGCGACCGTGAACAGATGTGCGGTGAGATCGGCGTCGAGGTCGATCCAGTGGTCGACCTCCTCGATCGGAACGACGAGTGTGTGGCCGGGCTTCATAGGCGCGATCGACAGAAACGCAGCGCAACGGTCGTCGCGCCACACGAAGATCCCGGGAATCTCGCCGTTGATGATCTTGGTGAACACGCTGGGCACGGGCGTCAGGCTACGCGGCGTCGACGACCGCCAGGATCGAATCGGCGTAGGCGCGGGATCCATCGCCGTCGGGGTGCACACAGTCGAGACCGCTCACCCACGGGTCACCGTCCGGGTCGCCCTTCGAGCAGTACGGCGTGGTGCGGGCCGTCGTGTGGTCGAAGACGAAGTCGAACGGACCCGCGCCATCACCGGCCCGGATGCCGTCGGGGCCGTAACCGTTTCCGGCGCCGTGGCCGTCGAACGCGTCGCTCACGTCGGCCACCAGCACCCGGTCGTCGGGGAATCGGCGGGCGGTTCCGGAGATGGTCGCCGCCAGCCGGTCGACCATTTCGTCGGTCGCGGCTCGGAAGCACGTCGTCTCGCAGCCGTCGATACCGTGCGGTGTTCCCGCTGCCGGATTGTGGTACGTGGTGACGACGATCGTGGAGTCGGTAGCCGACACAAGTCGCGTCAACGCGTCGCCAAGCCCACCGGCGAGTGTGGCCAGCCGGGCTGACGCGACCGCCTCGTCGAAGACGCCCTCATCGGTGAGCATCTCTTCGGGGTGGTCGAAGCGCAGGTCATTGGCGCCGATCGTGATCGTCACCAATTCGGGATTGACCGCTACCGCCTGCTCGACTTGGCCCGGCATGTCGCTCGTCTCGGCGCCACTGCACGCGACGAGGTCGCAGCCGCCGCTCCAGTCCAGATCGTCGTAGACAAGCGCGGCGTAGGCGGCGTCTTCGGCCCGCCAGCACTCGTCGAGCAGCAGATAGTCCTCGCGGTCGAGACCCTGCCCGCTCGCCACCGAGTCACCGAGGGCAACGAGCTGCTCGAGCGCCTGCGGGTAGCGGCTCTCGAAGCGGACTGTGTGCGTCGTGGTGGCGCCGTCCTCGTCGGTCGCCCGCAGCGTCGTCATCCACGTGCCCGCGTCGTCGGGCGCCCACTCGATTCCGTCGGCGCCGAGGACCGCGCCGGGTGGCAACCCGGTGGCCGCGACCGTCACGTCGCCACCGTCGGGATCGGAGGCTCCGACCATCATCTCGCCGTCGTTCCCCACGCCGAGCCGGAACTCGGACGACGCCGCCACGTGGGGCGCCTGGTTGGGCGTCCCTTCATCGCAGGCCGTGAGGGTCGCGGCGGCTGTGGCGGCGACGAGAACGACGCCGGCGAGAGATCGGATCACAGGAATGACAACGGTATCGACACCGTCTTGGTTCCGGTCCGCGACTCGCCGCTACGGTTCGGCGGCGTGGAGCTCGAAGGGACAACGGCTCTTGTCACCGGCGGCGCAAGCGGGATCGGTGCCGCAACCGTCGACGCGCTCCACAAGTACGGTGCCCGGGTCGCGTCCCTCGACATCCAGGA
>JBOGFL010000680.1:0-5819 GCA_050743285.1 Acidimicrobiia bacterium | reverse complement strand
CCGGTGCCCTTCGCTCATGTCTGCTCCTCGAACGTGCCGTCGAGGTGCCAGACGCCGGTGAACCCGTCGAAGGGCCCGCCGACGATCAGGCTCGTCCATTCGAGCACGTACTTGCCCGTGGACGAGTTGTAAGTCCCGGTGGGGCCCGAGGTATTCCCCGGTTGCGAGCCGTCGGGCTTGGGCGAGCCCTGATTGAAGAACTGGCCGCTGTACGCCACGCCCCACGCCCTGAGATCGCCGCTGAGGCTCCCGTCGGCGGCGGCACTCACCGACGGCGCGGGCACGTCGGTGCCGTCCTGGGGGTCGACCTCGTTGGTGGAGACCGCGAAGTCGATCGCGAAGAAGGCCTGCGGCTCGGTGATCGTCTCGGTGGCGCCGCCCTGGTTGTCTCCGGTGAACGGAGGATCGGGCTGGGGCTGGTACTCGCCGGTGATCAGGCCGCCGTCGGTCCCGGGCGAGAGCGGGGTGTAACTGGCGTCTCCGCAGCCGGCGTCGACGTTGTCGACGAACGGACCGCTTTCGGGGTCGCCGCCCGGCTGCACCATGCGGAAGTACGAGCCTTTGGTGACACCGGCATCGGCGCACTGGCCCGCGTCGACGGCGAACAAACCGACGAGGTCGCCCCCATTGCTCGTTTCGGTGCTGTCGTCGCTGTCGGTGGTGCTGCTGCTTCCCCCGCCGTCGTCGTCGCAGGCGGCGGCGAACAGCCCCAACGCGATGACGACGGCGAGCAGTGGACGGTGCACGTGTCGCATTGGAAGTTTCTCCTTCATCGTTCGAGATCGTGCGCCGGGTCGCGTCGCGGCCAGGCGAAGAAAGCGAATGCGATGACGAGGACGCCGGGGACCACGAAGAACCACGGGAACAGCGTGAACGGCGGCAACGCGTCGACCGCCTCGTAGTTCTCGACATTGTCGCTCATGGCGCCGATCATCGGAGCGAACTCGTTGTTGATGGTCGGCCACTCCTCGCTGAACTCGCCGACCGCGGGATACGTCGTCTCGTCGCCCGCGGTCTCGAGGTCGGGGAGCACGTTGAGGCGGAGCTGCCCCTCGCCACTGCCGATGGTGAGGAAGTAGCCCTGGATGGTGCGGACCTTCTCCTCGGTCATGAGCAGCCGGAAGTCGTCGATCATCTCTTTGCCCTCGGGGGCCCGGGTGAACATCTGGAACACCGCCGGCGCCGCGATGAGCCCCAGCCCCATGACACCGAGGAGCACGACGAGGGTGCGGGACGACCGGCCCCGGCGCCGCGCCAGCAGCGTCGCGGCCGCCAACCCGGCGATGATGAGCCCGGGCAGCACGAAGAACCACGGGAATAGGTCGAAGGGCGGCAGCGCGTCGACTGCGGCGTAGTTGTCGAGGTTGCGCTCCATCGTGTCGAGCATGTCGCTCATGTCGGCGTCGATCGCCGGCCACTGGTCCTCGAACTCCGCGACCAGCGGGTACTGGTCGGCGAACCCGCCCGCGCCGAGGTCGACACTCGCCTCCGCGTCCCGCTCGACCTGGTCTTCGGTCTCGACCGCGCCTTCGTCGATGGTGCCCAGGTAACCCTGGAACTCGGCGACCTTGGCCTCGGTCATGTACGGCCGGAAGCCGTCGAGCATGTCGCCGCCCTTGGGGGCGCGGCTGAACATCTGGAACACCGCCGGCGCCGCCACCAGCCCCAGGCCGAGCACGAGTGCCGCGATCAGCGGCGCGGTTCGGCCGCGCCGCGGCCGGTCAGCCCGCGTCTCGGCTTCCGCAACCGCGGCACCGCCCGTTCCGACCACCGGTTCTCGATTGCTCGTGCCTACCATTTCGCCAGTTTCGCCGTTCCCTGCGGCGTGCGACCCGCCGTCAGTACGGCCGGTAGCCGCGAATCGTGATGCGCTGGATCACGCGGTGCTGCCCCGCGAAGTCGGGAACCACCAAGTGCTGCGTCGCCCGGTTGGCCCAGAAGGCGAGGTTGCCCGCGCGCCAGTGGTGACGACAACGTACTCCGGCCTCGGCCTTGTCGCCCTCAGTCCCCTGCGCGTGGGATGCGACTGGGAGACGAACGCCATCCCCGAGGTCCGGGGCCAGGCGGCGTCGCTGGCCGCCACCATGGCCGCGGCGGACCACGAGCAGCTCCTCGCCGGCTGAACCCGCCGCGCCTCAGCCGCCGAAGTCGAAGCCCGCGTCGGGTTCGAACTCGTGGTCGACTATCCCACGTGCGGACCCGAGGGGTGCTGGCGGGGCGCGGCGATGCCCTCGGAGATGGCGACGATCCGCCACGGTCACCGCCGCCAAGGGGTCGGCCCACCACCAGCCGAAGGCTGCGTTGGCGGCCAGGGCGAGGAGGATCCCCGTCGCGAGGGACCCGTCGAGCATCGTGACTCGGGCCTCGTGCGAGAGCGGGTGATTGCCGAGATCCACGCTGACCCGGCGCTTGGAGAACGCGAGCGAGAACATCACCACCGCCGTCACGCCGAGGTAGATGATGCCGGGCGTCGACGTCCCGGCATGATGGCCGGTGACGACATCGCGCGCCGCGCCGGCGAGGAGCAGCGCGGCCAGCGCGTAGAAGGCGATCGCGACGAGCCATAGGGCCCGCTGCGTGCGTTCCTCCCCCGCGCCCGAGCGCAAGTGCCAGAGCACGACCGCGGAGGCAAAGATCTCGACCAAGGAGTCGAGCCCGAAGGCAATGAGCGCCAGCGACCCGGCCGCAACCCCGAGTCTTACGGTGACGAACACCTCGAGCACGTTCCACGCCACCGTGGCGTACTCGAGACGCATGGCCGTGCGCACCCCGGCCGGCCGGCGACCGGGGCTGGCGGTGGTCATCGCGCGAGGTCAGCGATGGCCACGACCCGGGTGTCCGGCAGCACATCGGTGACGTGGTCGCCCACCCAGCGGACTCCGACCACGCCGTGAGGGTGGCCGGCGGTGTCGAGCCAGCTGGGCACGCCCGGATCCCAGGCCGCGATCACGCACCGCACCGCACCGTTGGCGGCCACGGCGGCGCCGGCTGAGTTGAGCACGCACTGGTCGCACCGGTAGTCGAGCGTCTCCATCCAGAAGTTGTGCAGGGCGATCATCCAGTAGTCGCAGTCGGGTGGCGTGAACTCGACGACCAGCGCCTCGCCGTCGGCGACGTCGAAGCACGCCTGGTGCCATGTGATCTGCGGGTCCTTGAGGGCGCGGGTGTCTTCGAGTTGCACATCGACGAACTGGTTCGCGTGCTCGGGGTGGTGCCGGTGCGCGGGAGCCCCACGACGATGGCGGGGCCTTCGACCGGCATCTCATCGATCTCGGGATTGCGGGCCAGCCAATCGTGAACTCGAAGGCACTGCCGCAGCGTGTTGGCGAGCCGGCTGTCGAGGACCGCGCTCCCCATCTCGGTGAGCTGTGCTTCGGTGTTGGCCGCGTCGACGAGCATCTCGAGCCCGTCACGCCACCGGCCGGGCCCGAAGTCGTCGAGACCGCCTTCGCTCACCGCGTCGTCGACGATCCGCTCGACACTCAGCATCGGACCGCTTGTCTAGTGCATTGGCGCGTCAGGGGTCTTCGGGGCGGTCGAGCGCGGTCGGGCGCGCGAGCACCGCGAGTCCGCCGCCGTCGCGCACGGTGGCGAGGCGGGTGATCGCCTTCGATCCGAAGCGGTCCCGCGCCGCGTCGATGGCCGCGTCGAGCTCCCGGGCTGCCACCGACTTGTCGAACGGGAGCGCGAGCTGCACCGCGTCGGCCCGGCAGAGCCCGGAGAGCCGCACCGCGAGGAGCGAGACGCCGCGGGCGTCCAGCACCGTGCGGTTGTCGTCGGGCGCGTCCGCCGCCGCGGCAACGACCGAGCGCACGAGATCGGCCGCCGCCGGCCCGATAACGCGGCTCTTGTCGGTGGGTTCGTGAAACGTGCGGGAGCGGGTCACACGAGCGAAGTCATGGAAGCGGATCGTGATGGTGATGGTTCGGGTCAGCCGAGCCGCGCGCCGAAGCCGGGCGGCGACCTTGTCGGCGATGGCGAGCACCATCTCGTGGGTCTCGGCGAGGGTCCGAGTGTGCCAGCCGATGGCGCGCTGGGACCCAATCGTGTGATCGCGGCGGTTGGTGACGACCGCGCGGGGGTCGCGGTTCCACGCCAGCGCGCGCAGGTGCCGAGCGATGGCGCCGTCTCCCAAAAGGCCACGCGGCACGGTGGCGAGATCGCCGACGGTGCGAACGCCGAGGCTGTTGAGGCGCGCCGCCGTGATGACGCCGACGCCCCAGAGCACCTGCACCGGCAACGGGTGCAGGAACGCGAGCTCGCGCCCGGCCTCGACGACAAGGAGCCCGTCCGGCTTCGCCTGCGCGCTGGCGACCTTGGCGAGGAACTTGGTAGTGGCCACGCCCACCGAAAGCGGGAGCCCGACCTCGTTGCGGACGCGCCGGCGGAGTTGCTTCGCGATGCGGACCGGGTCACCGAACAGCCGGCCCGCGCCGGCCACGTCGAGAAATGCCTCGTCCACCGACAACGGCTCGACCAGCGGTGTCAGCGACCGGAAGATCTCGAAAACGGCGTCGCTCGCCTCCGAGTAGGCCTCGAAACGGCACGGCACCACGACTGCGTTCGGGCACCGGCGCCTCGCCTCGCGGCCGCCCATACCCGAGCCAACGCCGACCCGGCGGGCCTCGTAGCTGGCGGCGAGCACCACCCCTCCGCCGACGATCACGGGACGACCGCGCAGGGCCGGGTGGTCCCGCTGCTCGACCGACGCGTAGAACGCGTCGAGGTCGGCATGGAGCACCGTCGGCCCGTCCACGGCGGGATATTATCGAACGTATGTTCGCTACTGCGACCGCCGACGGCCCGAAAGGGCGACGCCATCGGGGCGGGACCGGCAGAATACGGCCGTGACCGACTCGAGCCGCCCGCCCCGCGTCGGCATTCTCTGCCCGATGGTGCCGGAGTTCGCCCCGCTCAAGCACAAGCTCGACTTGCAGTCGGAGGCGCGCGGTGATCTTCGCGTCCACACGGGGCGGATCGAGGGTGCCGAGGTCATGGCCACGATCACCGGGATCGGGATGCAGCCCGCCACCGAGGTGACCGAGCAGCTCCTCGACGCGATCGATCCCGACCACGTGATCGTCGTGGGGGTTGCGGGCGGCATCGCCCCGCACACGAAGGTCGGTGATCTCGTGATCCCAGCGGTCGTTTACGACAGCGAGACGGAGACCGAACGCCACGCGTTCGCCCTCGGTGACACGAAGCCGGCGGGCACGATCCGGTCGTCGGACGACTTCCTCACCGACGACGAGGTGCTGGCGGAGCTGGCGGGCCGCGGCGTGATCGCGCTCGACATGGAGACCGCGGCGGTGGCCGCGGTATGTGAGCGACGCGGCGTGCCGTGGACCGCGTTCCGGTCGATCAGCGACATGGCGACCGACGACGACGCCTCCGACGAGCTGCTCGGCCTGGCCAAATCCGACGGCACCGCGAACGTGGGCGGGCTCATCAAGTTCCTCGCGTTCAAGCCCTGGCGGATCCGCCAGCTCTCTCGTCTGGCCAAGGGCACCAAGATCGCCACGAACGCGGCCGCCGACGCCGCGGTCGAGGCCTGCACGCAGCACCAGTTCGATGCGGCCTAGGAGCGAAGCCATGGTCCCGGACACCACGACCACCACCGAGACACCCGTCTGCGATCCCGAGACCATCGACACCAACGGCGGCGACCACGACCGCTTCGCGCACTACTGCAGGAAGAACGACATCACCCGGGCGATGGTGACGGGCGAGGCAATCATCGCCCTGTGTGGCAAGGAGTGGGTCCCGACTCGCGACCCGTCGCGCTATCCGATCTGCCCTGCCTGCGCCGAGCGGAAAGC
>JBOGFL010000679.1:0-2254 GCA_050743285.1 Acidimicrobiia bacterium | reverse complement strand
TTCGTCATCGAGAGCGAACTGTCGGGCGCGCCGCGCGTCGAGTTCGTGCAGGCGAGCGACCTGCTGATGCTCGTCCTCGGTCCGGGTCGCGAGCGGACGGCCGCCGAGTTCGACGCGCTGTACTCGGCAAGCGGGTTGACGCTCGTGCGCCGGCACGTGCTCGCCACCGGCTTCACCGCGTTCGAGCTGGCCCGGTAGGTCGAGCCGTGGCCTATCTCCGACCCGGGTTCCTCGTCCGCCGGGTGATGAACCCGGTCTCCCGGATCGCGGGCACCGCCTTGAGAGTACGCCGGCGGCGGACTGGCGCCATGCAGGTGATCCCGGTCCTCGTGCTGCGACACGAGGGCGCGCGCTACTTGGTGGCGCCGCGCGGCGAGACCGACTGGGTGCGCAACTTGCGTGCGGCCGGCGGCGAGGCGGAGCTGTTGCGACTGGGCAAGAGCGAGCGGATCCACGCGATCGAGATCCCGCGTGACGAGCGCAAGCCGCTCGTCGACGCCTACGTGAAACGATGGGGGTTCGCGGTCGGCGGACAGTTCAAGGCGCTACCGGACCCCGCGGATCATCCCGCGTTTCGGATCGACGCAACCTGGGGTGTCGGTTCACGAGATCGCCCGAAGGGGGTTCGGCTGCGAGGCCGGCGCCTACGAGCGGTCCCGCCCGTCGTACCCACCTGACGCGGTGGCCTGGCTCACCGACGCCCTCGCCCTCGGACCGGGCGTGCGGGTGGCCGATCTCGCCGCGGGCACCGGGAAATTCACCCGCCTGCTTGTGCCGACCGGGGCTGAGACCGTTGCCATCGAGCCCGTGGCCGGAATGTGGCAGCAGCTCCGGGCCACGTCGCCGGCGGTGCCCATCGTCGCCGGTGCCGCCGAGCGCCTCCCCCTCGCGGATGCATCACTCGACGCGACGACCGTGGCGCAGGCGTTCCACTGGTTCGACGCGCGGGCCGCCTTCGCCGAGCTGGCTCGGGTGCTGCGCTCGGGTGGACGGGTCGGCATCCTCTGGAACGCCCGAGATCGTTCGGTGGCTTGGGTCGACGAGGTCTGGGGAATCATGGACCGCCTGGAGAAAGAAGCGCCGTGGCGCGACCACGACGCCTGGCGCGACAGCGCCCTCGGCGAGCGCCCCGGTTTCGGGCCATTGCACCGCGAGACGTTCCATCACGAGCAGCTGCTCCCGCCCCGGCTCGTCGTCGAGCGCTTCCGGGGGGTCAGCCACGTGGCCGCCCTTCCCGACGAAGAGAAAGCGCGCGTTCTCGACGAGGTGCGCGAGGTGCTCGCCAGCCACCCCGACACCGTCGGCCAGGCCGAGCTCACGATCCCCTACCGGGTCGACGCCATGTGGTGCGAACGCCTCTGAGCTGTCGGGTCACTCGACGCACATAGCGCGACTCGATGACCAAGCAAGAGCGGGCTAGGTCGCGATCTCGCGGATACGGTCGATGCGCTCGTTGGCGGCGTTGGCGTCGGTGCCCTGGATCTGGAGGAGTTCCTCCCGGGCACGAGCGGCTTCCTCTTCCGCGCCGGCGTCGGCCGCGGCGATGCGGGCTTCCACGCCCTCAGCGACGATGCGCTCGGCCTCCTCGACCAGCGCGTCGACCATCTGGTCCTCGGGGACCACGCGCACGACGTGGCCCTGGACGAAGCGATGGCCCTTGCCGCGGCCGGCCGCGAGGCCGAGGTCGGCTTCGCGCGCCTCGCCGGGCCCGTTCACTACGCAGCCCATCACCGCGACCTGAAGCGGCAGGTTGCGCTCGGCCAGCGCCGCCTGCGCCGCTTGGGCCACGCCGATGACGTCGACTTCGGCCCGCCCGCACGACGGGCACGCGATGAGATCGAGGCCCTTGCGCTCGCGCAACCCCATCGCCTCGAGCAATTGGCGACCGGCGCGCGCTTCGTCAACGGGGTCGGCGGTCAGCGAGTAGCGGATCGTGTCACCAATGCCCTCGGCGAGCAGCGTGCCGATCCCGGCCGTCGATTTCACGAGGCCCGCCGGCGGCGGGCCGGCCTCGGTCACACCGAGGTGCAGGGGGTGGTCGCAGCGCTCGGACAGCAACCGGTAGGCGTCGATCATGAGCGGCACCGAGGACGCTTTGACCGAGATCTTCACGTTCTCGAAGCCGACCTCGGCGAAGAGGTCGAGCTCGTGCATTGCGCTCTCCACCAGCGCCTCGGGGGTGGCGCCGCCGTGGCGCTCGTAGATGGCGGGGTCCAGGCTGCCGGCGTTGACCCCGATGCGCATCGGCACGCCC
>JBOGFL010000678.1:0-3472 GCA_050743285.1 Acidimicrobiia bacterium | reverse complement strand
CTGCAGCAGCAGCCGCCCGGCGGCCACGAGCTCGGCCGGAGTCATCGACGCGGTCGCCGCGCTTGCAGCGCCTTCGCGAGCCTCTCGGTGTCGCGGACGAGCCCGCGCACGTCGCCGTCGTACGCGCCGTGGGCACCCTTCCCGCAGCCGCGCACGACGTCACCGGCCCACCGACCGATCTGCTTGTTGAGCCACGGATACACGTCGCCGCCGCGTTCGCCGTCGTCGAACAGCGCCAACGCCGCCCGACCGGTGAGAGTGTCGACCCGGGCGAGCAGCTCCTCGACCTCCGCGTGCGGGTGCCCAGCCGCCAGCCGCCGGCGACGCGTCATCTCCGCAAAGCGCGCTTCGAGAGCCTGCCGGCACAGCCCGGGTACCACGGTCCGGCTCACCGGCTCGGGCAGCTCGCGCGTGCTGGCCAGCGCGCGGGCGTCCTCCACCGCGCGCGCGACGGGGTCGAGCGCGACCCGGGTCTCGACCACCGAGCCCGCCCGTCGCGTCACCTCGACGACACGCACCTCGACGCCGAGACGGCGGGCCGCCTCGGGGAGCCGGTCGTCGTGGGTGAACACGACGACCTGGCGGTCGGCGGCCGCGCGCTGGAGCGCCCGCGCCAGGCCGTCGACCCGGGCCGGGTCCATCGACTGGACGGGGTCGTCGATCACGAGGAACCGGAACGGGCTCTCGTCCATGGTCGCCCGGGGCAGGAACAGGCTGAGCGCGAGCGCGTGCAGCTCGCCCTGGCTCATCACGCCGAGGGCGGCGCCGGCCACGCCGTCGACCGTCACATCGAGCTCGACCCGCCGGCGGGTGGCGGTGCCCTCGAGGCGAACCCGGTCGAGGCTCACGCTGCTCTGTTGCCGCAACAGCGTCCAGATCTCCTGCGCCTCGTCGGCGAGCGGCTCGAAGCGCGCCTGGCGGATCTCGGCGGTCACGTCCTTCACCCAGTCTTCGGCCGCCTTGAGCGCGGGGATCACCGCGGCATCGGCCTGCACGACGTGCGCCTGGGGAAGCCAGCTCCGCAGCGCCTCGGCGTGCGGCCGCCACCGATCTTCCCGTGCTTGACGGCGCGCTCGCGCCGCATCCCGAAACTCGGACACGACACCGGCGAGCGGCGGGGCGGTTCGCTCGAGGTGTTCGGCAAGAAGTTCGAGGTCGCCACCCTCGGGCGGTTCGGTCCACTCGTTCCACGCCGTCAACACCTCGGTGGCGTCGAGATCGACGGCGGACGCTCCGCGCAGCGCGTCGGGCGGCGGAGCCACGAGGGCGCGTGCAGCCCCGGCCGCGGCCTCCGCTCGTTGGTGCGCCCGCTCCGCGTGCGCGGCCTCCGCCCCGAGCTGCGCCACCATCGACTCGGCCTCGGCGCGCCAGATCTCGTTGAGGGTGCCGGCGCGGCAGACCGGGCAGTCAGCGTCGCCGTGCTCGTGGTGGAAGGCCAGCGCGCCGCGCAGGAGCAGTGCCTCCTGTCGCGACCGCTCGGCGTCGGTTGCCACGACCGCGGCGCGGTCGGCCGCGGCATCTCGCAGCTCGCGCACGACGTCGGCAACCAGGTCGAGATCAGGGCCGGGAAGACGGGCGAGCTCGTCGAGCACGGCCGCTTCCCCACTCTCGTCCGACGTCGGTGTGGTCCCCGACACGATCCCTTCGATCGTGTCGAGATCCCACTCGCGGGCACTCAGGGCGTCGGCGCACACGCGCGCCCGGTCCTCCTCGCTCTCGGCCAGCAGTTCGCCGATCCCGCGCGCCTCCTCCCGGACCGCCTTGCGCAGTCGGTCGCGATCGAGGCGGGCGTCGCGCAGCCGCTTCTCGGTGGCGACGAGCTGTTCCAGCCCGAGGATCGACGACAACGCGTCGAACAACTTGGACGGCCCCTCGTCGAGCATCGAGCCCAGCTCGTTGTAGGAGAGGAACGGACGGAACGTCACGAGGTCGGGCTCCCAGCCCAGCGTCGCGAGCGGCTGCACCTTCTCGCCGCTGGGTTGCGCCGTCGCCTCGCCGCCGGTGATCTCGGCTCCGGGTGGCCAGCTCCGCCGCAGTGTCGTGACTCCACGCCGCCCGTCCACCGAGATCGCGGCCTCGACCCGGCAGGGTTCGGGCTGGTGCAGGTTGCGCCACCCGTCGCGCCAGACCGAAGACCGGTCGCTCCAACGCCGGTTCTCGCCGGTGAGCAGCACCTCCAGCCCCTCGGCGAAGCTCGACTTGCCCGAGCCGTTCCGACCGACGACCAGCGTGAGCCCCGGCCCGGGCTCGAGGTCGAGTGCGGCCGCCGGGCCCGCGCCACGGAACCCGGCGACGGTGATCGAGGTCACATAGGCGCCCGCCGGTCGATCGGGCGCGTCCACGTCGCTCGCGGGCGGCGGCAGTGTCGTGCCGTCGAGCCGGGCCGCCAGCTCGTCGGGACCCTGGAGGGCGGCGAGCACGAGCTCGGCCGCGGCCGCATCGATCGACTCGGCCGACGTCAGCCGGTCGACAACATCGGCGACGAGCTGCTCGTCCACGCGTACCTCCTTGCGGGACGATCTACTCGTCGGGCGGGTGTCTCAGCAGGTTTCCGGATCCTTCCCGAGACGAGTCCGCGTCATGCGCACGTGTCGAGCTCCTTGTTGATGGCGAGCACCGGCACCGATCGACCGCCTCCGACGTCGTCGAACGCAAACAGGCCGGTGCAGGTCTGGAGCGGCAACCCGATCATGCCGGCAGAAATGTCGCTTGCTACGCCTCGCCGGTCGAGATCTCCCGGGCGCGTTCGGTGGCGTCGTGCTCGGCCCGCTTCTGGCGCTTGGCCATCCGCTTCTCCTGAAGCGACTTGCCCTTCTTCTTCTGGTTCTTACTGGCTCGCATCTGTTTGTCGGCCATTCGGAGACCTCCGGGGCGTGAGCCCCCATCATGCCTCGCCCGGGGCGGACGGCCGGGAATCCCCGACGCCTCAACGGGAATCGACGAATGTCGTAACCGTTGAGAGCGTCAAGACCCGGAAGGACCGTGATGAGCAGCCGCAGCGCCACCCGAGTCGTGGACACCGGACGCACCTTCGAGGGGGAGGGCTTCGAGGTGCGGCGGGCGTTCCCGACGCCGAATCTCGACATGATCGACCCGTTCCTCCTCCTCGACGAGATGGGCCCGTCCGAGCACGCCCCCGGCGATGCGAAGGGCGCGCCCGACCATCCGCACCGGGGTTTCGAGACCGTCACGTACCTCCTCGACGGCGCGTTCGAGCATCGCGACTCGGCGGGGAACGCGGGCCGGCTCGGGCCCGGAGACGTGCAGTGGATGACCGCCGGCGCCGGGGTCGTCCACTCCGAGATGCCCGCGACCGAGCTCCGCGACCGGGGCGGCCGCCTGCACGGCTTCCAGCTGTGGGTGAACCTTCCCGCCGCCGAGAAGATGAAGCCGCCGCACTACCAGGAGATCCCCGCCGCCGACATTCCCGTCGTGAGACGCGACGGCGTGACCGCGCGCGTCATCGCGGGCG
>JBOGFL010000677.1:0-5128 GCA_050743285.1 Acidimicrobiia bacterium | reverse complement strand
GTCGAGCACCACGTCGGCGACCGCGCCGTGGCGTTCGACGCGGACCCTCGGCGAGTCCCGGCCGTCGGTGTCACGCCGATCGTGCGTGACCCGCCATTTGTCGAACTCAGGGCCGGCCTGGAGCAGCGAGTAGGTGGTCGACTCCGCGACCAACCCGGCCTCGGTGCTGGCCGGCGGCGTGCGAACGAGCAGCGCGGCTGCGTGCGCGGCGTGTGGTGCGCGCTCGAACCCCGCGAACCACCGGTCGGCCTCGGCGGGGTCGGCGGTGGCGAGATCACACGCATCCGCTACCGCGGGCGGCGCCGGTCCGACGGCCATGGTCACGACCGGGACCGCGGCAAGGAATTCGACCGAGGCGGCGTCGGCGCCCGGCCAGTCGCCTTCGATGCGGACGATGGCGGGCTCCCCGGCGAGATCGTCGACCACCGCCTGCGCGGGAATCAGCCCGCCGACCGGTTGGAGGAGCGTGGGAGGGAGGTGCGCACACCGGGGGTCCCGGGGACCCCTCACGGACGCATCTCAGTCGCTGGACGGCAGCGGCTTCGCCTGGTGGAGCTCCATAGGTTGGCCGTGGCACTCGAGGCTGCCGGGGCCGGGCTTGGTGACGAGCACTTCGGCCTGGCACTCCGCGCAGACGTACCGCTTGCCGAGATCGTTGCTCACTTCTTCTCCAGCGGCGCCATCGCCTGGCCGCAGCAGGCGAGGTCGCCGCCCGGTGCCTTTACCACGATCACCTCCGTGCCGCACTGGCCACACGTGAGCCGGGTGCCTACCGCCGCGGGCGCCGCCATGCAGTCACAATATCGCCGTGCCCGACCCGCACGTCCGCCTGGAGATCAGCGACGGGATCGCCGTCGTGACCCTCGAGCGGCCCGAGCACCGGAACGCGTTCACCGGACCTCGACTGAGCGGGTAGGCCGGCGGCCGCGACGACAACGTCGCGAAGCCGGTTCGGTTCAGGGCGAGAGGTGAGGTGCCGGCAGACCCAGGAGCTCCGCGAGGAGCCGGGTCGGGATGTTGTTGTATCCCATGTCGGTGGCGGGCGGCATCAGCTCGAACTCGATGCACATGGCCGTTACCCGCATCATGACCACCGCGAACCGAAGCGCGGCGAACACCTCGTAGTACTCGACGTTTTCCGCCGGGCGGCCGGACAGCGCGACGTACTTGTCGGTCATCCGTTCTCGCGTCGGGAAGCCGGGCAGCCGGGAGGCGGGCAGGCCTTCGTGGAAGTGGCGATCGAGGAACAGCCACCACGCGAAATCCATCATCGGATCCGCGAGCGTGACCATCTCCCAGTCGAGCACCGCGATGCAGTTTCCCTGCGGATCGAAGATCTGGTTGTTGATACGAGCGTCGCCCCACGAGAGCGCGATCTGCTCCTCACCGACCGGGCGGTTGTGGAGACACCACTCCAAGCCGGGCTCGGCGACCGGCTGCGGCTGTCCGAGCGCGCCGGCGGCCCATTCGAACGATCGCGCGTAGTAGTTGAGTTGCTGGTCGAGACCCATCGCGCCGTACTGCGGCTTGTAGAGGAAGTCGAGCCCGAGGGCGCGCCAGTCGGCGGCGTGGATGCCGGCCATCGCCCCGAGCCCGGTAAGCACCATGCGCTCCCGGAACTCGGGGGTGGCCTCGTCGATGACCCAGCCGACCTGCGTATACGGCGGGTTGTCGGCGGGAACCCGGCCCTCGACCTTGCCCATCACGAAGAACGGCGCGCCCAGCACCGAGGCGTCCTCCTCCCACCAGAGCACCGGAGGCAGCGGCACGTCGGTGTGCTCGGACAGCGCCCGCATCACCTTGTATTGGAAGTCGAAGTCCGACTCCAGGAAGATCGTGTGCGCGGTCGGCTGGACCCGGATGACGTAACCGGCTGAGCGGGCTTCGCCGCCTTCGGTCCACGTGGCGCCGAAGATCAGGCTCTCGTTCGAAAATCCTGTGAACGCGGGACCCGACAGTTCCGAGATGTCGAGGCCCCGGGCGTCGGGCAGCTTGCCGGCCAGCCACTCGCGGATGATCTCGCGGGCCTTCCCGAGGTCGCGTTGTTCCGGAATGGGCACGAGGGCTTCCTCCCTATGCGATCGCGTGCGCGCGTCGAAGGCGGTCGATGTCGTCGGCGTCGAAGCCCCACGCCGACAGTGCGCCGTTGGTGTCGCCGCCGGCCGCGGTCGGTGGACCGCTGATCTCCGCGGGCGTGCGTGAGAACCTCGGCGCGGGTGCGGGCTGAGGAACGCCGCCCGGTGCCACCAGTGTGCCGCGGGCCGCGATGTGGGGATGCTCCGCGGCTTCGACGGGGTCGAGCGCGGGCGCAACGCAGGCATCGCGCCCGTCGAAGATCTCGCTCCATTGGGCGCGCGTCTTCGTGGCGAACAGTGTCGCGAACCGCTTCTTCAGCGTGGGCCACTCGGCCCGATCGTGTTGTGCGGCGGGATCGACTTCGCCGGCAAGACCGAGGCCGGCGAGTAGCTCGGCGTAGAACTGCGGCTCGATGGCGCCCACCGCCATCCATTTGCCGTCGGCGGTCTCGTACACCTCGTGGAACGGTGCCGCGGTGTCGAGCATGTTCGTGCCCCGCGGGCCCCAACCGCCGCTGGCGCGGCCCGCGTAGAAAGGAGCGAGCATGAGTGCGGCGCCATCGATCATGGCGGCGTCGATGACCTGGCCCTCGCCGGTGCGCTCGCGTTCGTAGGCCGCGCACGCGATGCCGAATGCGAGCAACATCCCTCCACCGGCGAAGTCGCCGATCACATTGATGGGGGGCGTCGGCGGCTGACCCGCCCGGCCCAGTGGCTCGAGGGCACCGGCCAGCGCGAGGTAGTCGATGTCGTGGCCGGCGGCGCCGCTCCAGGGCCCCTCCTGGCCGTAGCTGGTCAGGCGCCCGTAGATGAGACGCGGGTTGCGGACGTGGCATTCGGCCGGGCCGACGCCGAGGCGCTCGGCGACGCCGGGGCGCCACACCTCGTAGAACCCGTCGGCCCGTTCCACCAGCCGCAGCAGCGCCTCGACGCCCTCCGGCTTCTTGAGGTCGAGACCGATGGAGCGCTTGCCCCGGTCGTGGCAGAACGTCGAGGTCCCGTCATCCTCGGCCCGGACGCGGTCGACGCGCAGGACCTCGGCGCCCATGTCGGCGAGCAGCATTCCGCAGAACGGCCCGGGGCCGAGGCCCACCATCTCGATGACCTTGAGCCCGGCCAGCGGCCCCACGGGATCCCCCTGTACGCGCGAGAACACGAAACGAGAACAGATTCTAAACTTCGGGTTGTGCGGGCCTCCCTGCCCGCACGTCACCTACAGGAGAAGAAGAGGAGAGGCCATGGGCCGGCCGGTGATCGTCGAGGCGGTACGCACGCCGATCGGGAAGCGCAACGGATGGCTATCCGAGATGAAGGCACCCGAGATTCTGCGGGCCGCCCAGGTGGAGGTCATCAAGCGGGCCGGCATCGAGCCTGAAGACGTACAGGAGATCATCGGCGGCTGCGTCACGCAGGCCGGCGAGCAGGGCTCCAACGTCACGCGCAACGCCTGGCTCGGCACCGGTCTCACCTACGAGGTCGCGTGCACCACGGTCGACGCGCAGTGCGGTTCGGCGCAGCAGGCCAACCACCTGGTCGCGGGCCTCATCGCCGCCGGGGGCATGGACGTCGGTATCGCGTGCGGCGTCGAGGCGATGAGCCGGGTTCAGCTCGGTGCCAACGTCATGAACGGGCCCGGCTTCTACAAGTCCGACGACTACCCGTGGGAAGACCCGCCCAACGGTCAGTTCGGCGCGGCCCAGCGAATTGCCGAGATGCGCGGCCTCAAGCGCGAAGACCTCGACGAGTGGGGCTTCGGGTCGCAGCAGAAGGCCAAGGTGGCGTGGGACGAGGGCCGCTTCGAGCGTGAGGTCATGCCCGTCGACGCACCCCAGCCCGACGGCGCGCGGATGACCGTGACGCGCGACCAGGGACTGCGCGACACGACAATGGAAGCGCTGGCCGGGCTGAAGCCCGTCATCGATGGCGAGATGATCACCGCCGGCAACTCGTCGCAGATCTCGGACGGTGCCGCCGCGGTCCTCTGGATGGACGAGGACAAGGCGAAGGCGATGGGGCTCACGCCACGGGCGCGCCTGCGGCACCAGCTCGTCACCGGCTCGGATCCTTACTACCTGCTCGACGGGCCGGTCATCGCGACCGAGAAGATGCTCGAGCGGTCCGGCATGGCGATGGCCGACTTCGACGTGTTCGAGGTCAACGAGGCGTTCGCGTCGGTGGTGCTGTCATGGGCGCAGGTCCACAAGCCCGACCTCGACCGGGTGAACGTGAACGGCGGTGCGATCGCGCTCGGTCACCCGGTCGGATCAACGGGTTCGAGGTTGATCACCACCGCGCTGCACGAGCTCGAACGTCGCGACGGCGAGACCGCCCTGGTGTCGATGTGCTGCGGTGGCGCGCTCGGCACCGCGAGCATCGTCGAGCGGATGTAAGACCCCAGTCTTGGCGCGCAGAGAAGGACAATTCGTCTCCGTGCACGCGACGGCCTTCACGACGCCTCCCGTCAGTTCTCGACGAGTCCCTCCATGCGCTGGCCCGCGTCGATGAACTCCTCGACGAGGTCGTACATGACGTCGCGTACGGGCCGCACTCGGTCCATGCGGCCGACGATCTGACCGACCGGCATTCCGACCAGCTCTTCGACCTGATACTTGGAGATACGCCGCTGCGCGTCAGCGGTCGCCATGTACTGGAGCGGCATCGGCAAGTAGCCGGGCGAGTCTTCGCGCTCCCACGCTTCGGTCCATTCCGTGCGCAGCATGCGGGCGGGCTTGCCCGTCCACGATCGCGACCGGACGGTGTCGCGCGCGTTTGCGGCGAGGAGCTTCTTCTGCACCTGGGGTGCCATGTCGCTCTCAGCAGTCGTGAGCCAGATCGAACCCGTCCATACGCCTTCGGCGCCGAGCGCCAACGACGCTGCGATCTGGCGGCCGGTGCCGATGCCGCCGGCGGCGAGCACAGGAACGGGGGCAACCGCGTCGACGACTTCGGGAACGAGCACCATGCTGGCGACCTCACCGGTGTGGCCGCCCGCTTCGTAACCCTGCGCGACGATCATGTCGACGCCCTGGGCGACCTGGCGCTCGGCTTGCGCC
>JBOGFL010000676.1:0-2407 GCA_050743285.1 Acidimicrobiia bacterium | reverse complement strand
GTCTCGACGAGGAGCTGCGGCCCGCGTTCGAGCGCATCGCCGGCCACCTCGAGCCGTTGCGCAACCAGACCCGCGACTTCCGCGACCCCGGCGCCTGGCTCGGCATCGCGCTCGCGGTCACCGTGTTCACGAGCGCCGGCTTCGTCGTCTTCATGATCGCCTTCTACCTCCTCGACAACGACCTGTACGACCACGACACCCACGAAGGCGCGATCGAAGCCGAGCTGGCCGAGATCTACGGGCGCCTCGGTCAGCCGTTGCCGGTGCCCGATCCCCGCCGGGTGCAGGGACGCCACAACTACGGCGCCCGCATCGTCGTGACACTGGTGACGTGCGGGATCTACGGGCTGTGGTGGTTGTACGACATGCAGGTCGGCCCGAACCGCCACTTCGAGATCAACTGGGCGTGGGAGGACGGGCTCGCGACCGCGGTGCAGGCGATGGAGCCCGCCACCGCTTAGCCGGCTCTCGCCGGTGTCGGTCTACGCCTTGGTCGGGTCGGCGAGGATGTTGCCGGTCACGCCGCCGAGCTCCGGGTGCTCGCTACTGAACAGGCCCCAGCTGCTCTCCCACCCGGGGACGACCCAGGTGTGGTTCATCCAGAGGTTCTCGAGCCCGACCTTGGCGCCGCCTTTGGCCGCGCACTCGGCCTCGCTGTCGGACTCCCCGCCGACGACGACGCCGTTCTTGAGGCAGAGCCCGCCGTTGAGGTCGTGCTTGTGCCAGGGGTCGTTCGGTCCCGCGAAGCCCTCGGGCGCGACCTCGGGGTCGTCCAACACCGCGTAGCTGAGCCCGACCAGCGCCGAGTCGGGCGCGCTGCCGTCGTAGAGGAGCATCTCCGGCTCGAGTGGATCGAAGCCGGTTGCGAAGTTGACGGTCTTGATGTAGTGGGCACCTATGCACGGGATGTAGGCGGTGACGAGGCGGTAGCCGGCGGCCTCGGCCGCGGCGACGGTCGGGTACTGGGCCGCGGCTTCACGCGACTGGGTGACCTGTACCGCCAGTGCGTCGCGGGTGGCGGGGTCGGGGATCGGCGTCCACGCGCTGGGACCGCTGTGGCCGTGTCCACTTCCCTGCCCGACGTCCTCGCCGGCGGGCACGTTCGCCTTCGAGACCTCACAAGGGGTGTTGCCGACGGCGGCGTTCGACACCGCCGCGCCGTGTCCGTGGCCGTCCGCCGACGCGGTCGCCATGTCGCCGTGCCCGCCGGGCTCGCTGCCGTGGGTGTGACCCGATGCGAATGACGGCGACAGCGCGAGTGCCGAGAACACTGCCACCGCGGCCGACACCGAAAGGAGCGGCACCGCGGTCGCCGAGGTGGCGCGCCGTTCGGCCAGCGCAGGACGCGTGAGCAGGCCGAGGCAGACGACGACGATGCCGACTTCGAGGCCGGTGGAGAAGATGTCGACGAAGCTGGCGCCTTCCGCCACCCCGGCGTTGGGACCGATGGGCGGGCCCCACGTGCGGGAGACGATCCACATGCCGACGACCGCTGCGTTCACCAGCGCGCCGACGCGGAGCAGCGTGTTGGTCGGCCGCAGGACGACGGCCGCCGCCCAACCGAGCTGGAACCAGGCGACGACCGCGAAGAAGGCGCCCTCGACCCAGTACTCGTCGAAGTGGGGACTGATCATCGCGAAGTGGATCCCGCCCGCCCCCAGCGACAGAACCGCCAGGAACCACGGCAGGTAGCGACCGATCGTGCCTTCTTTGGTCGTCATCGTTCCCCCTGAAAAAGGTGACCTGGGGCACATGCTAGAGAATGCGCCGAATCTCCGCGACCCGGCCGGCGTCGACTTTACCGAACGCTCACATTCACCTGACCGGAACCTGATGAATCCGCCGGTCAGAAGAGCTCGTCTCCGTCGCCCTCCTCGTCGAGCTCCTCATCTTCTTCTGCGGCCTCGCCGTCGAGCTCCCGCTCGAAGGCCTCGAGGTCGGTCACGATGCGGTCGACGTCGGCCTGGGCCCGGCTGATACGGGTCCGGCAGACCTTGATGAGCTCGCTGGCCCGCCGGACCCGGTCGGCGAGGACGTCGACGTCGAGGTGGTCGCCCTCCAGCTCGTCGAGGATGCCCTCCAGCTCGGCCATCGCCTCGGCGTAGCCGGTCTCGTCGCTCACTCCTCTTCCTCCTGTCGCGCCGAGACGTCGGCGACGGTGCTGGTGACCCGGCCGTCGGCGAAGTCGGTGGTCAGTTGGGCGCCGGCCCGGAGCCCGGCGGCGCGCTTACGGACGCCCCCGTCGCCGTCCCGGGTGATGGTGTAGCCCCGCTCCAACACCCGACGCGGGTCGAGGGCGCGGAGACGGGCGGCGGCGGCATCGAGCTCCCGACCGGCGGTACCCGGCCGCGCCTTCCCGATCTCCTCGATGCGGCCCCGCCGGTGCTCGAGGTCGACTCGTTCCCGG
>JBOGFL010000675.1:0-4226 GCA_050743285.1 Acidimicrobiia bacterium | reverse complement strand
CACAAGTACACCGACACGCCGATCTACATCAAGGGCCTGTCGTTCATCGCCGGTGACGCGACCGGCAACGCCGACCCCGACTACGACTACACGTGGTTCCCCGAGATCAAGATGGCCGGCGAGGACGCGTACGCGCAGGCGGGCGTCACCGACCCGCGCAAGCAGGTCGCGATGGCCGAGGTGCACGACTGCTTCACGCCCGCCGAGCTCCTGATCATGGAAGACCTTGGATTCGCGGAGCGGGGCACTGCGTGGAAAGAAGTGCTCGCGGGCACCTTCGACCTCGACGGCGAGCTGCCGGTGAACCCCGACGGCGGGCTCAAGAGCTTCGGCCACCCCGTCGGCGCCTCCGGGCTGCGCATGCTCTTCGAGTGCTGGCTCCAGCTGCGGGGCGAGGCGACCCCCGAGCGGCAGATCCAGACCGACCGCACGCTCGGACTCACGCACAACCTCGGCGGCTACCCGGGCGAGATGGTCTCGTTCGTCGGCATCTTCGGCTCCGAGCAGGACTGAGCGGTAGCGGCGACGTGGAGCTGGTCGTCGGGATCGGGTTCGTTACCGCGGTCGCGGCGGCGTTCCGTTCGACGTGGTCACCGTGCGGCCAGTCGATGCTGTCCCAGATCACGCCCCTCGGCGAACGGGCGCGCGGTCACCGGTTCGGCGCCACCGCCACCTGGTTCATCCTCGGGGCGGCTGTGGGGGGCCTGACCCTCGGCGCGGTCACCGCCGCGCTGGCGGCCGGCGTTGCCGCCGCCGACCCGTCGACGACCATTCGACTCGGCCTCGTCGCGATCCTCGCACTCGCCAGCGCCACGGTCGACGCCCACCTGTTCGGCTTCGGCCCTCCGTTCATTCGTCGCCAACTCAACGAGGACTGGCTCCCGAAGTACCGCTCGTGGGTGTACGGCGGCGGATTCGGATGGCAGATCGGCTCCGGCGTGGCGACCTACGTGATGACCACGGCGGTGTTCCTGCTCGTTGCCGTGGGCGCCATCACCGGCAGTCCCCCGGCCGCGTTGTCGATGTGCATGCTGTTCGCGTTGGCGCGCGGACTGGCGGTCTTGCTCGCGATCGGGTTCACGACGCCCGCGGTGATGATGGCGTTCTTTCGCCGGTTCGACGCTCTCGCCCCCGCGTCGCGAAACGCGGTGATCGCAGTCCAGGTCGTCGTCGCGGCGGTCGCCGCCGGCGGCGCGTGGGGACCGGGAGGGGCGATCGTCGTGGCGATGGTGAGTGCGGGCGCGTGGCCGGCGGTGCGCGCGCGTCTGACGACCGCGGCGCCGAGCTAGCGGCGCGGGTCGCGAACCACCAGCTCGAACTCGCCGCGCATCCGGCGCGAGATCGCGTCGCTGATCATCTGCTCGAGCAGCTCGGGCGGGAACACGCAGTTCTCGCAGCCGGCATCTTCGAGCTCGAGCCGGACCTCGATGCGGGCGGTCTTCGGGTCCGCTCCGACCAGGTGGAGCTCGGCGCCGTCAAGGCGAAGGATCACGCTCATTTCCTCGACGGCAGCGCCGACCGCTTCGCCGTCCATCAATCCGGCCTCACTGCCGCCGCGCTCTGAAGCCGGCTCTCGCCGAAGCTCGGCAGCGCGACCGCGTGGAGGCTTCCGAGCCCTCCGCACACCACCGGCACTATCTGGTCGGGCCGCTTTACGAGGTACACCCGGCCGTCGTCGTCGACGCGGTCCTTCTTGTGGAGGATCTCCTGGTTGACGGCGGGCCACAACCCGATCGGTTGCCACGCGTGTTCGAAGAGGTACGCCTGCATCGAGCCGACCTCGGGGAACACCGCGCCGAAGCGGTCGGCCCAGATCGGGTTGATCGCCAGCACCACTTCGCCGTTCTCACCGGTGCCACCCAAGAACAGGTTCGAGAGCGGGAACGCAAGGCTCTTTGCGATCAGCAACAGCAAGTCGCGTGCGTCGTCGTTGTTGATGTCGGCGACGGGGAGCGTGCCTTTGCCGCCGTGTACGGTCACGACGTCGTCAGCGGGGGACAGGCCCTGGCGCACCGCCAGCGACGGCCACGGTGACCGCTCCTCCCACTCGCCGAAGCACATTCCGAAGCGCGCCGGCTGTCCGAAGACCGTGCGCGACGTCTCACCGGCGCGCTGCCCACCGATGTTGCGCAGGCACAGCGACACGGTGCGGCCGATCGTCATCGACCCCCTCCCGGCGGCGCCGCCCATGCAGCCGGCTCGGTAGTCGATGCCGAGCTCGTCGCGGCTCGGCCCGTTCACGATCAGCATCGGGAACACGCTCGATGTCGTGGTGGTCAGGCCGAACGCGTTGAACTCGGGTTCCGTCATCGCCTCGAGGGCCGCGAGCACGAGCGGAAACGCGGCCGGTTCGCAGCCCGTCATGGCGGCGTTGACCGCGACCAGCTCGACGGTCGCCACCCCGTATTGCGGGGGGAGTACGCCCAAGACGTGATCGGCCGGAAACGGCGTCGCCGCCAACAGGGAAACGACGCGGTCGTCGGTGGGCGCCAGGATCGGCGCACCGTCGCCCCACCCCTCTTGCAGCGACAGCTCGTACAGCGCCGCCGGATCAGCGGGCGCCTCGACCTGCGCACTCGTGAGGACATCGGCCACGCGGCTGCTGATGGTACCGGTGGGCCTCGAGGGCAATCG
Organism: Acidimicrobiia bacterium; assembly: GCA_050743285.1. Taxonomy (GTDB): domain Bacteria; phylum Actinomycetota; class Acidimicrobiia; order IMCC26256; family JACDBD01; genus JBOGFL01. The sequence continues at coordinate 1,592 of JBOGFL010000675.1, read as the reverse complement.
GCGGGCCGGGGCCAGAAGTGGCAATATGCAACGGGCGGCGTGACGCGAAGGTTGACATTGCGTGAGTAGACAGCCACCCTGGGCAAACATGCGGCGCCCGACCCCCACGCTCCCCGCGTGGATAAACGGAATCGGCGCGGTGACCGGCTACGGCTGGGGCCGCAAGCACCTGTGGGACGGCGTCATGCTGGGCGAATCGGCTGTTGTGCCCCAACCGGGCTTTTCCGAATTCTTCGACACCGACGAGGTCTGGTTGGCGACCATCGACCCCGCCGGCGGTGATCCTGCCGACGGGCCCTCGAAGTTCAGTCGTGCGCTCCACGCCGCCGCCCGTGAAGGCATCGAGGACGCCCACCGGCGGGGATGGCGGCCGGGACCGACCGTCGGTCTGATCCATGCGTTCGTCCTCGGCGAGCTGCATCTGTGGCGCGATTTCTATCTGGAGCGCGACCGCAGCCTGACTCGCCGCGAGTACGTCGAGCTCATGCCGTCGACGACGATCTCGAACCTCATGATCGAGTACGGCTTCCACGGCCCGTGCATGAACGTGCTCGCGATGTGCGCCTCGGGCAACGCCGCGCTGCTCACGGCCAAGATGTGGCTCGACGCCGGCCTCGCCGACGACGTGCTCGTCCTCGCCACCGACGTGTCGGTCACACCCGAGAACGTGCGCCATTTCGTCGATCTGCGTGTGCTCGTCGTCGACCGCCCGCCGTTCGAGGCGTGCCGCCCGTTCCAGCAGGGAAGTCGCGGCTTCGTCGGCGGTGAGGCGGCAATCTCGTTCGTTGTCTCCTCCCGGCCCGACGCCGCTTACGTGTCGCTCAAGGGCGGCGCCATGAGCCATGACGGCCACCACGCCATCTCGCTGGCGACGAACCCCGAGCAGGTGCGGGCCTGCTACGAGAAGGCACTCGAGAACGCCGGTGTCGACGCGTCCGAGATCGCGTACTTCAACGCCCACGGTCCCGGGACCCTCCAGTGCGACCGCGTCGAGGGGCAGCTCTTCGACGACCTCTTCCCGGAGGCCGAGGGCATCTTCTCGGTCAAGCCGCTCGCCGGCCACTGCCAGGCGGCTGCCGCCGCGGTCGAGGGGGCCGTCTCGTGCATCGGCTACCAGGAGGGCGTGATCCCGGCCCCGACCGCGGTGGCCCCGGGCCACCCCCGGCTCCTGTCAGGCCTGGTGGATCGCAAGCCCGGCGCCACCTTCAAGTCGTCGATCGGCATGGGGGGCTACAACACGGCTGTCATCCTCGACGAACCGTAGCGACTGGTACAGGAGCCGGATCGCCGAATGCCGTAGGGTGTCGGTATCGACGCCCAGCATGGACGCGCCGCGGGAGGCCTGTCAGAGGGATTTGACGGCCGGCTCGACCTGCTCTCGCTTTGGCGCGTCGTCACGTGGGAGTACGACAGTGCCAGCGACTTCGTCTATTGGTTCGACCCTCCGACCGACGTCCTGAACCTGGCGCCCCAGACCGCTGAGCTGCTACTCGAGCCGATCCTCACCTCGCTGCGCCACGGCGCGCCGTGGGACCACTACGACCTCGAGCGCAATCTCGCCGACCGGGACGGCACGCCGCTCGACCTGCGAC
>JBOGFL010000674.1:0-6822 GCA_050743285.1 Acidimicrobiia bacterium | reverse complement strand
CGACAACGTCGTGGTGCTGCTCCTGGGCGGGAGCGGTCCCGCCGAGACCGACTTCGCCCGGAGCGCGTTCGGGGCGGCGCTGGTCTTGAGCCTCTATGTCGGCGTCCTGTTGGTCGCGGCAGGGTTTTGGTTCGCGCGGAGGGACGTGACGTGATCCGACCGGCGACGCCACCGACGTGGCATCGACCCGGGAGCTCATCATCGACACCGACGAGTACGCCGATCTCTTCGTCGAATTCGAGGCCTGCGCCGCTTTCGTCAGGACCCGGTTCGGTGCGGGCATCCTCGCCCCGGTCGACGAGCGCGACGAGCTCGACGGTGACACCGGCTCGAGAACCGGTACCGGCGGATAGGGGAGAGGGACTTCCCCGCTTCGACGGGCCGCCGCGGGCCGGGCCAGAATCACCCCTATGAACATCGCAGTCTGCGTGAAGCAGATCCCTGATCCGGCAATACCGGGCGAGCTCAGCGCCGAGACCAAGACGCTCAAGCGTGACGGCAAGCTCATCCTCGATGAGTCCGACAGCTACGGCGTGGAGATGGCCCTCCAGCTCGTGGACAAGGTCGGTGAAGGCGAAGTCACCCTGATCTCAATGGCACCCAACGAAGAGGTGTCGGGCCTGCGCACGGCGCTCGCGATGGGTGCCGCCAAGGCGATTCTGGTCTCCGATCCGCCGCTGCTCGGCTCCGACTCGCTCGCGACCGCCAAGGTCATCGCCAAGGCGGTCGAGCGCGCCGGTGACGTCGACCTGGTGCTGACGGCGACCGAGTCGACCGACGGCTACACCGGCGCACTCCCGGCGCAGGTCGCCGAGTTGCTCGGCTGGCCGTCGTTGACGTTTGCCAAGCACATCGAGGTCGGCGATGGAAAAGCCACGATCCAGCGCCAGACCGAAGCCGGGTACGACATCGTCGAGGCGCCGCTCCCTGCGGTCGTGAGCGTGACCGCCGGTGTCGTCGAGCCGCGGTATCCGTCGTTCAAGGGGATCATGGCCGCGAAGAACAAGCCGGTCGACAACGTGACCGTCGCTGATCTCGGCTTCTCCGGGGACGACGTCGGCTGGAACGGCGCTCGGCAGGAGATCGTGTCGGTGGAGGCCGCCCCCGAGCGTCAGGCGGGCGAGAAGATCGAGGACGACGGCAGCTCCCATGAGCGCGTCGTCGCGTTCCTCGAAGAGCTGAAGGTGATCTGAGATGGCGTTGTCGAAAGTGTGGGTCTTCGCGGAAGCTGACGAGACTGCGCCGACATCGGCGACGCTCGAGTTGCTCACGAAGGCACGTGAGGTGGGCGACACCGTGGAAGCGGTGTACGCGGGTGCCGGTGCCGCGCCCGACGCGATCGCCGGGACGCTCGGCGAATACGGGGCGACCACCGTGTACGCGGTCGACCCCGGCGAATCGCTCTCGGGGGTCGTCGGCGGCGAGGCCTTGGCCGGGCTGATCGGCGAACACCAACCCGACCTCATCCTGTTTGCGCAGACCTACGACGGCCGTGACGCGATGGGGCGGCTGTCGGCCAGGCTCGACCGCCCGGGGTTGACGAACGGCGCGTCGGTGTCGGTCGAGGGCGAGACGGTTCGTATCGGGTGCGCAATCTTCGGCGGCACCACGATCGTCGAGACCGAGTTCAAGGGGGAGAAGCCGTTCCTCTCCGCCATCCGGCCCAAGTCGTTCGCGGCCGAACCCGGTGGTGGCGGCGCAGCCAACGTGGTGCGCGTCGACGACGTCGACGCGGGCCGGGCCGCAGAGGCCAAGGTCCTGGAACACCACGTCGAAGAGCAAGAGGGCCCCAACCTCGAGGACGCCACCATCGTCGTCTCGGGCGGCCGCGGACTCGGAGCGGCCGAGAATTACGAGCCGCTCGTCGATGGCTTGGCGAAGCTCCTCGGCGGTGCCTCGGGTGCATCACGCGCGATCGTCGACGCGGGCTGGGTTCCCTACGCCAAGCAGGTCGGCCAGACCGGAAAGACCGTCAAGCCGAAGATCTACATCGCGCTCGGTATCTCCGGCGCGACCCAGCACCTCGTGGGCATGAAGGGCTCCGACAACATCGTCGCCATCAACAAGGACGCCGAGGCGCCGATCTTCGGTGTCGCCGACCTCGGTGTCGTCGGCGACGTGCACAAGGTCGTCCCCAAGCTCATCGAGGCGCTCCAAGCGCGCTCGTAGCAGCAAAACCGCTGGCCCCGCCCGGGTGCGGGCTGGGAGAGTGGCGGACGTGCCCCCCGTTCAAGCCATCCTCGAGGCGCGCGGTCTCGTCAAGGACTACCGCCGCTCGCGCGCGGTCGACCACGTCGATCTCGTCGTCGCGCCCGGCGAGCGGGTCGCGCTCCTCGGACCCAACGGCGCGGGCAAGACGACGACCCTGCTCATGCTGCTCGGCGTGGTCACGCCCGACGCGGGCCGGGTCTGGATCGGTGGCCGGGAGCTCAGCAAGAACCGCAGCCGTGCCGCGGAGGACGTCGGCTTCGCGGCCGGCTACCTCCCGCTCACCGAGCGCCTGCGCGTGCACGAATACCTGCGCCTGTACGGCCAGCTCTACGGGCTCCGCGACCCGCGGCCCGATATCGCGGCCAGCCTCGAGCGCTTCGGCATTTCGCATCTCCACGACGCATTCGGCACCGAGCTGTCGTCGGGCCAGCGCACGCTGGTGGGGATCGTGCGTGCCACGCTGCACCGCCCGAGCCTGCTCGTGCTCGACGAGCCGACCGCCTCGCTCGATCCCGACGTGGCCCAACGGGTGCGCCAGGGCCTGCACGACATCAGCGCCGACCAGGGCGCCGGGCTCCTCGTGACCAGCCACAACATGGCCGAGGTCGAGCGGCTCTGTCAGCGGGTCGTGTTCCTGTCGCAGGGCCGGATCGTCGCCGACGGCTCGCCCGCCGAGGTCAGCGCCGCCCACGGTCACGACGACCTCGAGGGCGTGTTCCTGCAGCTCGCGGCGGCCCGCCACGAGGCGGCCGCCCAACAGACCGATCACCCGTGACGACCCTGACCGAGCCTGCGCCCACCCGCGAGACGGGCGCCGCCGCGTCGTGGCTGCGGATCCGGGCCGTGGCGCGCCGTCACGCCTACGTGTTGATGCGCAGCCCGCACCGGTTGTTCGACGTCACACTGTGGCCGCTCGTCGACCTGCTCCTGTTCGGCGCGCTGGCCGAGTTCGTCGGTAGTGGTGACGTGTCGGCCGGGGAGCAGGCCGCCGGCTACCTGCTCGCGGGAATCGTGCTGTGGCACGTCATCTACCAGAGCCAGATCGCCGTTTCGACCGGCTTTCTCGAGGAGACATGGAGCCGCAATCTCCTCAACCTGATGGTCACGCCCGTACGGGAGGTCGAGTACGTCGCCGGTGTCGCCCTCTTCGGGATGCTGAAGCTGGCGATCGGCGTCGGCCTCATGCTGGTCGGCGCGTTGGTGATCTTCGGGTTCGACGCCTCGAGCCTCGGTTTCGGGCTGGTGCCGATCGCCGCGGTGCTGCTCGCGGTCGGGTGGGGACTCTCACTGTTCGTGATCGGTTTGGTGTTGCGATACGGCAGCGGCGCCGAGGCGCTGGCATGGGGGATGATGTTCGTGATCTTCCCGCTGTCGGGCGTCTTCTACCCGATCGACGTGCTTCCAACAGTGGTGCAGCCGATCGCATACGCGCTCCCGACGACGCATGCGTTCGCCGCGCTGCGCGATCTCGTCGACGGCGGCGGGCTCGACTGGGGCCAGCTTGCGCTCGCGGCGATCGGCACCGTGGTCCTGATCGCCCTCGCAGGCTGGTACCTCGTCGCGATGCTGCGGCGCTTCCGGCGCCGGGGATACGTGACGCGTTACACGTAGAGGCGGGGCTCGTATGTGCCCGGGCCGGGGGAATCGGCGAGCGAGATCAGCAGCTCGGCGCAGCCGGCCCCGCTTCACTCTGGTCGGCGTCATGCCCCCACGGTTTCGCGGGCCGGGTCGGAAGGCCCGGATGCCGCCGGCACGGGGGCTTCGGACTCCGAGATCCCGACGCGCTGGTAGATCCGCTTCATCCATTTCGGTGCCCACCAGTTGACCTCGCCGGCCAGGCGCATGAAGGCGGGAACGAGCGTGCCGCGGATCACGAACGCGTCCATGAGCACCGCCACCGCCAGCCCGAGCCCGAAGAGCTTCAGGAACATGACGCCCGAGGCGGCGAAGGCGAGGAACACCACGCTGATCAGGAGCGCGGCGGCCGTCACGATGCGCCCGGTTCGTTCGAGCCCGAGGGCGACCGACGCGGTGTTGTCACCGGTTCGGTCGTGCTCCTCTTTGATGCGGGAGAGGAGGAACACCTCGTAGTCCATCGACAACCCGAAGGCCACGCAGAACATGAGGATCGGCATTGTCGCGGTGAGCGCGCCGGTAGGCGTGAAGTCGAGAATCCCGGAAAGGTGGCCGTCCTGGAAGATCCATACCATGGCGCCGAAGGTGGCGGTCAGGCTCAGCACGTTGATCACCAGCGCCTTCAGGGGCACGACAACACTCCCGAACATGAGGAACAGCAGGATGAACGTTGCCGCCGCGATCCATCCCAACGCGAGCGGCATCCGCCCGAAGATCGATGCCTTCGAGTCGACGAGCTCGGCCGAGCGGCCTCCGACCAGGACCTCGAAGGGAACGTCTGCATTTCGCACGTCGTCGACGACCCGCTCACCCTCTTTCGAGAGCGGCTCGACCGCGGGCACCACCGAGAACCAGGTCGCGCTCTCTCCGATGAAGCGTTCGCCGAGGTCGGGTGGGACCGGAAGCGCTTCGCCGTCGATGTAGGAGCCGGTGGCGGCATCGACGCGGGCCACGCCGTCGATCATCGAGAGCTCGACGGCGTAGTCGGTCACCTCGGGAGCGGTCGGGTCGTCAACCTCGGGCGCGACCACTTGCAGGGCGGCGGCCTCGTTGGAGTCGAAGTGGTTCCGGATGGCGTCGTGGACCTGCCGGCTCGACAGGTTCTCCGGCAGGACCCGGTCGTCGGGCAGGCCGAACTGGATGTGGAGGAACGGGATCCCGAGGAAGAGCAAGATCACGATGACCGCGGTCGCAACCGGCACCGGCCGGCGCATGACGAGCGTCGCAATCCGGTGCCAGAATCCTTCACCGTCGGGCTTCTCCTCGCGGTGCCACAGCTGCAGCGCGTTGACCCGCGTCCCGAGGACAGCGAGCAGGGCCGGAAGCGAAACGATCGCGCCGAAGGCGGCGACGAGCGAGACTGCGACGCCCGCGTACGCGAACGACCGGAGGAACACGAGCGGGAAGATGATCAGCGCGGCCAGTGCGATCGCAACGGTGACGGCACTGAAGAGGACGGTGCGACCGGCCGTCTCCACCGTTCGTACGACCGCGTCTTCGACCGACCGGCCGCGCCGCAGCTCTTCCCGGTAACGCGAGACGATGAAGAGGCTGTAGTCGATGGCGAGACCGAGACCCATCGCCGTGGTGAGGTTGAGCGAGTAGATCGACACGTCGGTGATCGCGGAGATGCCCGTCAAGACCACGAACGTGCCGACAATGGCGAGCACACCGACTGCGAGGGGAAGACTGGCGGCAACGAGCCCACGGAACACGAAGATGAGCAAAATCAGCGTGATCGGGATCGCAATGAGCTCGGCTCGCAGCAGGTCTTTCTCGACTTGTTCGCCGACCTGGTGGAACACCTGCGCGATACCACCGACCGCGACGGTGATGACGTCGGTGTCGCGGGTGTATCTCTCCGCGAGCGTGTCGACGGCGTCGTCGACCTCGTCGTCGTTGCCTTCGATCACCGCGAGCACCAAGGCCTGGCTCTCGTCGGTGCTCCGCAGCGGCGGTGCGTTGTCGAGGCTCCAGTACGACGTGACCTCGCTGACGCCGGGCTCGGCGGCCAGCTCGTCGGTGATGTCGGTCCCCGCCGCGACGACGTCGGCGTCGTCGACGACGGTGCCCTCGCGCGCGGTGACGTGCAGGACGAGGTTGGGATCGCTCGTGCCTAGCTCCGCGTCAAGGAGGTCGCCGGCCCGATGCGATTCGGAGCGGGGGTCGTCGAAGCCGCCCGAGGTGAGGGACTCGGCGACGCCGCCGCCCAGGAGGACGGAGAGCACGAGGAAGAGCCCCGTCCCGAACAGCACGGGGCGGCGGCGACGGACGACGAAACGACCGAGTCGGGTCAGCATGGGACCTCTTGAACCTCGTGAGGATATCGACGTTCACTGACGCGCGGCCTGACGGGGCGAGGCAAACGTTGTCGAGAGACGCGGTCGCAGCGCGCGCTCCTCCGCCCCCTCTCCTCGCTCTGTCGACCAGACTCGTGAGATGGCCCCCGACGACCTGCTCGCCGAACTCCGCTTTCTCGCCGGTACGTGGCGGGGAGAAGGGCGGGGGGAGTATCCGACGGTCGAGGGATTTCGCTACGGCGAGGAGTGCCGGTTCACCATCGCGCCGAAGCCTTTCCTCGTCTACGTGCAGGCAACCCGGGACCCGGCGAGCGGCGAGGCCCTGCACGCCGAGACGGGGTACTGGCGACCGGCCGGCGCCGGTCGGCTCGAGGCGACGATCGTGCACGGCAACGGCTGGGTCGAGATCGCGGCGGGCACGGTTGCGGGCGGTGTTGTCGAGGTCGCGAGTACGGCGATGGTGGGCACGCCGACCGCCGAGGACGACGTGACAGCGCTGCGACGCCGCATCGAGGTCGACGGTGACGTGCTTCGCTACACGCTCGACATGGCCGCCTGCGGTCATCCCCTCGTCCGGCACCTCGAAGCCGAACTCCGTCGCGCCTGACGCCCCTTCTTGTTGGGTTTCAGTCGAAATCGACGAGCATGGCCGTGTGGTCGGACGGGCCTTTGCCCT
>JBOGFL010000673.1:0-3322 GCA_050743285.1 Acidimicrobiia bacterium | reverse complement strand
CTATGCCGACGGTGCCGGTGCGCCGGCGGCGATCTCCTTGGCCCAGCGGTAGTCGGGTTTCCCGCTCGGCGAACGGACGACGGTGTCGACTATGTGCAACTCGCGCGGCACCTTGTATCCGGCGATTCTGGTGCGGCAGTGCTCCTGGATCGCGTCGAGCGTCGGCCCACCGCCCGAACGGGGCTGCACCACCGCCGCGATGCGTTGGCCCCACCGCTCGTCGGGGACGCCGACGACCGTGCAGTCGTAGACGTCGGGGTGCGACTTGACCGCGGCTTCGACCTCCTCGGGAAAGATCTTCTCGCCGCCCGAGTTGATCGACACCGACCCGCGGCCGAGGAGCGTGATGGTGCCGTCGGCCTCGACGGTGGCGAAGTCACCCGGGATCACGTACCGGGTGCCGTCGGGCGCGGTGACGAACGTCTCGGCGGTCTTGATCGGGTCCTTGTAGTACTCGAGCGGAATGTTTCCCTTACGGGCGACCATGCCGATCGCGCCGGAGCCGGGGGCTACGGGCTCGAGCGCCTCGTCGAGCACTTCGGAGTCGACGACGGGATTGACGGTGGGCCCGCCCTCCATCTCCGTCTTGCCCTTCTGCACGATGCTGTACCCGTTGGCCCCGCCCTCGGACGAGCCAATGCTGTCGGTGAGTACAAGATTGGGGAATCGGGCGAGGAACTGGTCTTTCACCGACGGCGAGAACACGGCCGCGGTGCTGGAGAGCGCGACGAGTGACGACAGGTCGTAGAGGTCGTCCGCTCGCTCGAGCGCCTCGATCAGGGGGCGGGCCATCGCGTCGCCCGTGATGAACAGGAGGTTCACCTTCTCGGCGTCGACGAGCGACCAGACCTCGCGAGGGTCGAAGCGGGGGACGAGCACTGACTTGTTGCCCTGGAGTGCGCCACCCATCACCGACCACTGGGTGGCGCCGTGCATCAACGGCGCGATTGGGAGCGAGGTTGTGGGCGCGGGCGCGGCGAGTCCTTTCTCGACCATGGCCTCGGGGCGCGTGACCCGGGTGCTGGTCGGGACGTCGATGCCGCCGCCCAGCGCGAAGAACACGTCCTCGTGGCGCCAGACAACGCCCTTGGGCATACCGGTGGTGCCGCCGGTGTAGAGGATGTAGCGGTCGTCGGGCGAGCGAGGCGCGAAGTCGCGTTCGGGCGCGCCGGACGCCATCGCCTCTTCGTAGGAGACCGAGTCGATCGCGCCGGTGTCAATGTCGCTGGCGTCGTCGATGACGATCGTGTGGCGGAGGAGCGGCAGCTCGTCCCGGACCGCCAGCACCCGGGGCGCGAACTCGCGCTGGTAGACGAGCGCGACCATGTCGGCGTTGTCGAGCAGGTAGTGAAGTTCCTCTTCGACATAGCGATAGTTGATATTGACCCAGGTCGCCCGCAGCTTGAACACCGCCCACAGCGTCTCGACCCACTCGACCGAGTTGTAGGCGTAGATGCCGACGTGGTCCCCGGGACCGACGCCCTGGGCCGCCAGGTGGTGGGCGAGCCGGTTGGCCCTGGCCTCCATCTCGACGTAGGTACGTCGCTGTCCGGAGCACACGACGTACTCGCGCTCGCCGAAATTGTCGGCCGCGTGCTCGAACAGGTCGGCGAGGTTGTACTCCACGGCGGGCCAGGTTACGCCGTGATCTGACGGGCAGTCAGATGGCCTTTGCTTTGGCGACCGAGATCCGGCGCCGGCTCCTAGACTCCGCAGCCCGTGGACCCGCGCACACCCGTCATCGCCGGCATCGGCCTGTCCGACTACCCGATAGTGCCCGAGCTCGACAGCGTGCAGCACCACGCGCTGGCGATGCAGCGGGCGATCGCCGACTGCGGCGTCGACAAGCAGGCGATCGACGGTTACGTCGGCGTCGGCGGCAGCCACCAGACGATGGTCGACGACCCCGTCGTCATGGCCGAGTACCTCGGGATCGACCACCGCTACATCGACGGCACCATGACCGGTGGCTCGTCGTTCGAGTTCCACGTGCAGCACTGCGCGTCCGCCATCAAGGACGGGCTCTGCGACACGGTCCTCATCACCTACGGATCCGACCAGGTGTCGCGCACGGGTCGGCGACTCGGGACCGGTGGCTTCGGCCGCCCGGGCGTCCCCGTCGCCGGGCCGCTGGCCTACGAGGCGCCCTACGGGCTCTCGCTCGTCGGCGCGTACGCGATGGCGGCCAAGCGCCACATGCACGAGTTCGGTACGACTTCGGAGCAGCTCGCTGAGATCGCAGTCGGGGTACGCGAGTACGCAGCATTGAACCCCAACGCGATGTACCGGGACCCCATCGCCGTCGACGACGTTGTCGGTTCCCGCATGATCGCCGACCCGCTGCACAAGCTCGATTGCTGCGTGATCTCCGACGGTGGCGGCGCGGTGATCCTGACCACCGCCGAGCGCGCCCGCGACCTCGCGCAACCGCCGGCGTTCGTGCTCGGCGCCGCCGGCGCCGAGACCCACTGGAACATCAGTCAGATGCCGGACTTCACCACGACCGCGGCGGCCAAGGCCGGGCCGATCGCGTTCGAGCGGGCCGGGGTGACGCCCGCCGACGTCGACACCATCCAGTTCTACGACTCGTTCACGATCACGGTGCTGCTGCTGCTCGAAGGGCTCGGATTCTGCGGGCGCGGCGAAGGCGGGGAGTTCGTGAGCGCGGGCCATCTCCGCCGCGGCGGTTCCCTCCCACTGAACACCGACGGAGGCGGCCTGTCGTCGTGCCATCCGGGGATGCGCGGCATCTTCCTCCTCATCGAGGCGGTGCGGCAGCTGCGTGGGCAGGCCGGTGAGGCACAGAGCCCCAACTGCGACATCGCGCTCGCCTGCGGGTCGGGTGGCTGGTTGAGCTGCATGGGCGTCGCCATCCTCGGCAAGGACGCGCCGTCATGAGCGAATGGACCCGGCCGCTGCCGGCACCCGATCCCGTCAGCACGCCGTACTGGGAAGCGGCCGCGCGCGGTGAGCTGCTCATCCAGCGGTGCCCGGCGTGCGGTCACCGCCAGCACTACCCGCGCGCCGTCTGCACCCAGTGCGGCGAGACGCCCGAGTGGGAACAGGCGTCGGGGCGCGGCACCGTCTACACCTATACCGTCGTCCGCCAGAACTACGCCAAGCCGTTCCGCGACGAACTGCCCTACGTCGTGGCCATGATCGACCTCGAGGAAGGCCCGCGCGTCATGGGCAACGTCGACGGTCCCGTCGACGAGGTTCACATCGGCATGCCAGTGGAGATGTTCACGGTCGTTGCCGACGAAGGGATCGGCATCCCGTTCTGGCGACCGGCCAACTCGGGAGCAAACACCTGAACCCGAGC
>JBOGFL010000672.1:0-2647 GCA_050743285.1 Acidimicrobiia bacterium | reverse complement strand
CGGAGAGCCGACTGACATCGTCAACTTTGGGCGCGTTCGCAACATGCCGTTGCTGCTCGGCGGGGCGCTGGCGATCCTTGCCGGCGGCACCCTTGCGCATGTCCTCGGCACCGCGGTTCGCCGCCGGCGTCGCGATCTCGCACTGTTGAAGGCGCTCGGGTTCCAGCGTCGCCAGTGCACCGCGACGGTGGCCTGGCAGGCCAACGCGACGATCGCGGTCGCCTTGCTCATCGGCGTGCCGCTCGGCGTCATCGTCGGACGCGGGGTCTGGTCGTTCTTCGCCGACGAGCTCGGGATCCTGTCACGACCACAGGTGCCGTTGGTCACGGTGTTGTTGTGTGTGCTCGGCGCGGTTGCGCTCGCGAACATCATTGCGATCATCCCCGGGCGCGCCGCCGCTCGGGCCCGTCCCGCGACCGTGCTGCGGAGCGAATGATGGGCTCCGTGTCGTTCCGCTTCCGGACCGAGCTGCGCACGCGGTGGCGGGGGTGGCTGGGGTTGGCACTGCTCGTCGGCGCCGCCGCCGGCGTGGTGATCGCCGCCGCCGCCGGTGCCCGCCGCACCGACACCGCCTACGACCGGTTCCTCGATCGCGCCCGCTTCCCCGACGCTTTCGTCGCGGTTCCGGCGGCGTGCCCTTCGGGCGCGGGGACCGCCGTCGACGGCCCGAAGGAGTCGGCGCGTCAGCGGTGCCTCGATCCCGACCGGGTTGCCGGCTTGCCGGGCGTCGTGGCCGCCGCCCCACTCGTCACGGTCGGGCCGGGCTCGGTCGAGGTGCGCACCGAGGACGGACGGCCGCTCCAGCCCGATCCGAATGACCCCGGCTACACCGGTCCGGGTCAGGTCAGCGTGGTCGCGGGCACCGACCGACGCTTCGGGACCGAGGTCGACCGGCTCAAGATCCTCGAAGGCCGCGCTCCGGATCCGGAGGCGGCCAACGAGGTCGCGGTCCCCGTCGAGGTCGCGCGCCGACTTGACCTCCATCCCGACGACATGCTCGTCGCGACGTTCGACGACCCGGTCGCGGTACGCGAGTTCGCGGTCGTCGGCGTCGAAGCGGCGCCGCTCGAGATCGCGCCCCCCTCCGGGCAATGGGACGCCTTCGTCCACGCGACCCCCGCGTTCGCGGCGGAGATCCTCGACGCCGGTCGTGTCGACGAGCTCGAGGTGGCCCTGCGTGTCGCGGGCGGTGAAGCCGGGGTCGACGAGCTGAGCGAGACGATTGCGCGCCGCGACCCGTCGGCGTCCGTCTTCCGGTTACCGGCCTCGATCCACTCAGACGTCGAGCGCGGCATCCGGCCGTACGCCGTCGCGCTGTGGCTGGTCGCGGCGCTGACCGCCCTGGCCGCGCTCACAATCCTCGGCCAAGGGCTCGCCCGCCAGACATTCCTCGACTCGGCCGATTACCCGATCCTGGGCGCGCTCGGCCTGGGCCGCCGCGGCCTCTTCGCGCTCGGTCTCGCACGTGCCGGGGCGATCGGCGTCGCGGGTGCGGTGGTGGCGGTGGGGCTGGCAATCGCCCTCTCGCCGCTCACCCCGCTCGGGACGACCGCGCGCACGGTCGAGCCCGATCCGGGCGTTTCGCTGGCGCCGCCCGCGCTTCTGCTCGGCGCAGTCGTGACCGTTGCGCTTGTGCTTGCGGTGGTCGCCGTCCCCGCCTGGCGGCTCACTCGCTTCGCCGGCACCGCTCGCGACGACACGGCCAGGCGGCGGCGTCCCTCGACCGCTGCCGTGGCCCTGAGCCGGGCCGCGATGCCCCCGACCGCGGTGACGGGAGCTCGGATGGCGCTCGAGCCCGGTCGGGGCCGCACCGCGGTTCCCGTCCGGTCCACGCTCGTCGGCCTGACGCTCGGGCTCTTGGCCGTCACCGCGACCTTCACGTTCAGCGCCAGCCTCGACCATCTGCTTGCCACGCCTCGCCTGTCCGGCTGGAACTGGGACTTCGCCGCCCCCTATCCGTTCCCCGATCCGTCGCCCGCGAAGGAACGGGCGCTCGCGTCGGCGCTGGCCGACCGGCCCGACATCGAGGCGTTCGCGCCCGGCACCTTCTTTCGGCCGTTCCCCACCCAGGATCACGCCCTCGAGCTCGGGCCCGACGGGGTCCCCGTCGAAATCCTGTCGTTCGACGCCGGATCGGTCGGTCCGACCGTGCTCGCCGGCCGCGCGCCCGAGGCGCCGAACGAGATCGCGCTCGGACCCGTGACGCTGGACGACGTTGGACTCGACATCGGCGACTCGATTCGCGCCGTCGGGTCAGTGGGCGAGTTCGGGCGACCCGAGACGCTCGAGGAGACTTCGGCCGACCTGGACATCGTGGGCACCGCCGTCGTCCCGATCGCGGGCGGCGAGAGTGCCCGGCTGGGCCGGGGCGCGGCCATGACACTCGACGGGGTCCGGGCGCTCAACCCCGCGGCCGGGCCCGACGTGATTTATCTCCGGCTCGCGGCCGGCGCCGATCCCGCCGTCGTACTCGCGGAGGTGGCCCAAACCCTTGGGCTCCCCATCGGCGAGAGCGGGATCGAGTTCTTCGGATCGGAGTCTTCAGCGCCTTCTGAGGTCCTCAACGTCGAGCGGGTCGACCGTCTCCCGCTCGTGCTGGCCGCACTCCTGGCGGTGATGGCCACGGGGACGCTGATCCACATGATGG
>JBOGFL010000671.1:0-4229 GCA_050743285.1 Acidimicrobiia bacterium | reverse complement strand
CCACCAGGGAGGTCACGTCGATGCTTCTGGGCCTGGGCACGGCGCAACTCTAAGCAGTTCGAGGGCCCCCCGGAAGCCGATCACCAGGTTTGGGGGCCGGAAACGCACAGGTTTGTAGTAACTTCGTCACGAACGCGCTCATCCAGAGCGGCCGAGGGACAGGCCCGTAGACGCCGCGGCAACCCGCGACCCGGGTCCGCCTCCCCCCGGGGGGACGGGACCGGTGAGCAAGGTGCCAATGCCTGACCGATGAGCAGCCGCCGAGCGGTCCCCCGCTCGAGGCGCTCGAGAGCGCGTCGGGAAGAAGGGGAGACATGGCGTTCATAGAGGGCCTCCGGTGTCGGGAGTGCGGGCGCGAATACGAGGCCGAGCCGATCTACACCTGCGAGTGGTGCTTCGGGCCGCTCGAAGTCGTCTACGACTACGACACGATCGCCGCCCACGTCAGCCGCGACACGATCGCGGCCGGGCCGGCGAGCCTCTGGCGGTACGCGGACCTTCTCCCCGCGGAGCGGGGCGGCACCGTCGACCTCGGCGACGGCTTCACCCCGCTGGTGCGCGCCGACCACCTCGCCGCCGAGCTCGGGCTCGGCGAGGTCTGGGTCAAGAACGACACGTCGAATCCGACGAATTCGTTCAAGGACCGTGTCACCTCGGTCGCGCTGTCGAAGGCGATCGACTTCGGGTTCAAGACCGCGGCCTGCGCGTCGACCGGCAACCTGGCCAACTCGGTAGCTGCCCACTCCGCGCGCGCGGGGTTGCGGAGCTTCGTGTTCATCCCGGCCAACCTCGAGCCGGCCAAGGTGGTGATGACCGCCGTCTACGGCGGCAACGTCGTGGCGGTCGACGGCAACTACGACGACGTCAACCGGTTGTGTGCGGAACTCGCCGGCACCTACCCGTGGGCGTTCGTCAACGTGAATCTCCGCCCGTACTACGCAGAAGGGTCGAAGACGCTGGCGTTCGAGACCGCCGAGCAGCTCGGCTGGCGGGCGCCCGACCACATCGTCGTTCCTGTCGGCAGCGGCTCGCTGCTCACCAAGATCCGCAAGGGCTTCGAGGAGCTGCACAAGGTCGGGCTCCTCGACGAGGAACCGCAGGTGCGGGTGTCGGGTGCCCAAGCCACCGGTTGCGCGCCGGTGGCAACCGCCTGGCTCGAAGAGTCCGACACGATCCGCCCCGTCAAGCCAGACACCATCGCCAAGTCGATAGCGATCGGCAACCCGGCCGACGGCTACTTCGCCCTCGACGCGGTGCGCGACAGCGGGGGCGGGTTCGCCGCCGTCACCGACGACGAGGTGGTCGAAGGCATCCGCCTGCTCGCCCGCACCGAAGGCATCTTCACCGAGACCGCGGGGGGAGTGACCGTCGCGACGCTTCAGCGCCTGGCGAGCGAGGGGATCGTCCGCCCCGACGAGCGTGTCGTCATCTACATCACCGGACTCGGGCTCAAGACCCTCGACTCCATCGCGCCCAGCGCCCGCCCGACCGCTACCGTCACCCCGTCGATCGACGCCTTCAACGAAGCCTTCGGCCCGCAACTGGAGGGATCCTGAACATGGCCGTCACCGTCCGCATCCCCACCCAGCTGCGCCAGCTCTCGGACGGCGCCAACGAGGCCGCGGTCGAGCCCGGCACGGTGGGCGAGCTCGTGAAGCAACTCGAGGACCGTCACCCCGGTTTCGCCGAGCGCCTCCTCGACGAGCAGGGCAAGCTGCGCCGCTTCGTGAACGTGTTCGTCGGCGACGAAGACGTCCGCTTCCTCGACGGTCTCGACACCCCGGTGCCGGACGGGGAGACCGTGAGCATCGTCCCCGCGGTCGCCGGCGGTTAGCCGCGCTCTTGGGCATCGCTGTCCCCGATCATCGGGGGTGCGGCGACGTCACCCGTCTCAGCCGGCCGTGACCGCAACCTGGTCGGCGACGTCGCGGGGAATCCGGTGGCGGCCGGCCGCCGTCTCCACAACCACGCCGTCGTTGCCCTGCTCGACGACCTTGGCCGCGCAGCCGGGGATCATACGGGCCTCCGACAGCAGCTTCAGGCCGTCGTCGCTGAGCTCGAGCTTCTCGCTGATGCGGGCGACCGTCACCGCGCCGTCCGCGTCGGTGAGCTGCACGGTCGGCACCTTCCCGCTCGTGCGGCGGGAGCCGGGGATCGGATTGCCGTGGGGACACGTCGACGGATCGCCGAGGAGTTGCACGAGCTTCTCCTCGACGTCGGCGGAGATCGCGTGCTCCCACCGGTCGGCCTCCCGGTGCACCTTCTCCCATTCGAGCCCGATCACATCGGTGAGCAGCCGCTCGGCGAGGCGGTGGCGACGCACGACGGTCGTCGCCAGACCCCGACCCTTCGGCGTGAGTTTCACGCTGCGGTCGTCGCGAAGCTCGGCGTAACCGTGGTCGACGAGCCGGCCGACAGTCTCCGAAACCGCCGCGGCCGAGAGACCGAGCCGTTCCACGAGCCGGGCCCGCATCGGCTTGATGCCCTCTTCTTCGATCTCGAGGATCGTTTCGAGGTACTCCTCGGTGGTGTCGTGCATCTCGGCCATTGAGGTCAGGATACCCTGAGTAACTCTTGAGTGCCGTCGTCACGTGTTCGGGGCTCGCGAAGTCGTTCGGGCCGGCGCGCGCCGTCGATCACGTCGACATCGACGTGCACGCGGGGGAAATGCTGGCTCTGCTCGGTCCGAGTGGGTGCGGCAAGACCACGATGCTCCGACTCATCGCGGGTCTGGAACGGCCCGACGAGGGCGAGGTCCGCCTCAACGATGTGGAGGTCGCGGGGCCGAACACGTTCGTCGCGCCCGAGCGGCGTCGTATCGGCCTGGTGTTCCAGGACTTCGCCCTGTTTCCTCATCTCTCCGTCGCGCACAACGTGGGCTACGGCGTACGCGACCGGCGCCAACGGCGGGCCCGGGTCGAAGAGATGCTGGATCTCGTCGGTCTCGCCGATGTCGGCGAGCGCCTTCCCCACGAGCTCTCGGGCGGGCAGCAGCAACGGGTCGCCCTGGGCCGGGCGCTGGCGCCCGATCCTGCGATCGTGCTGCTCGACGAGCCCTTTTCGAACCTTGACGCCGCGTTGCGAGCGCGGGTCCGGGGCGAGGTCCGGTCGATACTGGAGCGCGCCGGCGCCACGTCGGTGTTCGTGACCCACGATCAGGAGGAAGCGCTCGCGATCTCCGACCGCATCGCGGTGATGCGGGCCGGGCGCGTGCTCCAACTCGACGCGCCCGCCGCTCTCTACGCCGGGCCCACCGATCGCTTCGTCGCAAGCTTCGTTGGTGATGCCGACCTGATCCCGGGCTCGGCGGCCGGCGGCACCGTCACGACTGCGTTGGGAGCGCTGCCGACGTTCGAAGGCGCACCGGAGGGCGACGTCGAGGTCGTTCTCCGTCCGGAGCACGTGCGCCTGCGCCTCGACGGAAGCGGCGACGGCGTCGTGCGTGAGATCACGTACTTCGGTCACGACCAGCTCATCGAGGTCGGCCTGGCGAGCGGCGATCGGGTGCGGTCGCGCGTCGGCCCCGGTCCCTTGTTCCATCCGGGCGACCGCGTCTCGATCGCCGTCGCCGGTCCGGTCATGGCCTTCCCGAGGGCGTGAGGTTCCTCGTTCTCGGCGGCGGCCCCGCCGGCCTCGGCGCCGCGTACCGGCTCGCAGCCGGCGGTCACGAGGTCACGCTGCTCGAACGTAACTCCGGACCCGGCGGACTCGCCGCGTCCTTCGAAGTCGCCGGTGTCCGCGTCGATCACGGCAGCCACCGGCTCCATTCGTCGTGCGCCCCTGAGATCCTCGCCGTCCTCCGCGACCTGTTGGGCCCCGATCTCCAGCTTCGACGCCGCAACGGACGCATCCGGCTGGCGGGGAAGTGGGTGGCGTTCCCTCCCGAACCGCTCGACCTCGCCCGGCGGCTCCCGCCCGGGATCGCGGCCGGACTCGTCAAAGACACGCTGGCCGCGCCGTTCCGACGACCCCCGCGCCGGGACACGTTCGCCGAGGTCGTGCGGGCCCGGCTCGGCCCCACGTTGGCCGAGCGCTTCTACCTCCCCTACGTGCGGAAGATCTGGTCCGAAGAGCCCGACGCGCTCTCGGGCGAGCTCGCCCGCCGGCGGGTCGGTGCCCGTTCGCTGGCGGCATTGGTCCGGCGGCTGCGCTCGCGGGGAAACGCGGCGGCGCGGCGCTCCTTCTATTACCCGCGCCTCGGCTACGGGGAGATCTGCGAACGGCTGGCC
>JBOGFL010000670.1:0-5007 GCA_050743285.1 Acidimicrobiia bacterium | reverse complement strand
CTCGCTGCGTCTGCTGCCCGAAGTGATCACCGGGGTCGGCTTCTGCATGTACACGACGCGTGAGTGCCTCGAACTCTGCGGGCTCCTTGACGAAGCGACCTTCGGGCTCGGGTACGGCGAAGAGGTTGATCTCTGTCTACGAGCAAGCCGGCTCGGGCTTCGTCATCTGGTTGACGACGCGACCTTCGTCTACCACCGTGGCGGCGGCTCGTTCGGTGAGTCCCAGCGTGAGCGTCTGAACCGCGGGCAGGCGATTCTCGACGACCGGTATCCGTTCTTCCGTCCCGCCAACACACAGGAACGAGCCAACGACCCCCTTCGGCTCCCGTTCGCGGCGCTCGAACTCGGTCTCTGGGAGCGGCGGCTCGACCGGCCGCACGTGTTGCACGTCCTGCACAGCGCACCGGGAGACACCGGTGGCACCGAGAAGTTCGTCGAGTCGTTGATGACCGCCTTGTACGACGATTTCGACTTCTCGGTTCTCTATCCGCTCGAGTCGGGCTTCGGGCTCCGGAGCCTGTGGAACGTCGGTGGCAGCGAGCCTCTGGAGCGGGAGTTCCTCCTCCCCGGTGGCCCGCGCCGGATCACGCGAATCAACGACGAGGTCGCGGGTGCCGCACTGGCGATGGCCATCGACATGGTCGACGTGGACGTCGTCCACATCCACAATCTGATCGGTCATTCGCTCGCCCCGCTGTCCGTGCTCGCCGACTTCGCCGGCCCTGTGGTCTGCTCCGTCCACGATCTGTACCTCGCCTGCCCCAACTATTCGCTGCTCTACCAAAAGCGCGACCCATGCGGCATTCCCGAGGACCTCTCTGTCTGCGCTCGCTGTCTCGAAACGATCGCCGAGTCTCCAATGCCCGGTGCACAACGGATTCGAAATCTCTCGCTCGAGTATTTGACCGAGTTCCGCTCGATCGTCGAGTCCAACTTGCGGACGGTCGACAGTTGGGTGTTCGCAAGCCAGAGCGCCGGCGACTACTTCCTGCGGGTGTATGAGCCCGAGCCCGAGCGCATCGAGATCATCGAACACGGCGCAACGATTCGTCTCGCCGGGCGTTCGAAAGAGCCGGATGAAGCCCTGATCTTCGACGAGCCACTGCGGGTCGCGTTCGCCGGGATGGGCTGGGCGAAGAAGGGCCTGCAGGTCGTCAACGCGCTGGCCGACGGACTCCGCGACTCGACGATCGAGATCCACCATCTCGGTTCGTCGTCGGAATCAGTTTCACCCGAGATTCATGCCCACGGGCCGTACGACAACGAGTCGCTCCCCGAGTTGCTGCACCGGGCCGGCATCCAGGTCGTGCTGCTGCCCGGTCCCTATGCCGAAACCTTCGGGTTCGTCATGACCGAGGCCCTCGTCGCCGGTCTTCCGGTGATCGGCGCCAGTTACGGTGCGCTGGGGGAGAGAATCCGTGCCTCAGGCGCAGGTTGGACGATCGATCCCACGCACGTGAGCGGCATCCAAACACTCCTCGAGCGCCTCGACCGGTGCCGCGACGAGGTCTTACGCGCGACTCGGGAAGCGATAGCGGTGCCGCTCTACGGCGTCGGGTCAACCGCCCACCGTTACGCGGCGCTCTACCGGCGCGCCAAGGCTGCCCCGTTGTCCAGTGACGATGATTCGATCGCGCCGTCGTCGGAACCCGCGAGGCTCTGATCTCGATGGCCACGATCCTCGTGCACGCCGGGATGCCCAAGACGGGCTCCACGAGCGTGCAGAGCTGGCTGGTCAAGAACTCCGAGCAGCTTCGCGACCACGCGGACGTGTTCGTTCTCGTCGCGTCCAGCCCGACGCCGCAGAATCCAACCGTTCGCTTGGAACCGTACGAGTCGGGACGCATCAACTCCGGTCCCGTGATCGCAACGTGGTCAGGAGGCGGTCAGTCGCCCGAGATCGCCCGGCGCTTCATCGACGACCTGGCGGGGTTCGCGGAGCAGCACCCGTTTGTCCTGGTCACGGCCGAAGCCCTGGCGGAACCGTTCTGGCGCGTCGACCCGACATTTCTCGACGGCTTCGAACAGCTCGCCCGCGCGCACGACGTTCGGGTTGCGTATTACGTCCGGCCCCAACACAGCGCGATCGAGGCGGGCTGGCGCGAAGGGGGTTACAAGCAGAAGCGCGAACCGTCCCGCTACGTCTGTGAGTTCGCCAAGCGCCTGCACTACCGGCAGACGGCCGATGCCGTTGGAGCGTACGCGCCGAACATCGCTTTCACTGTGCGACCGTTCCGGGCCGATCTTCTCGATGGCGGAAGTCCGGTCCAGGACTTTGTGGGCAGGTTTCTGTCGTTCGGCGACGTGCAGACAGACGCCCACGCCAATCCGGGCCTGCCGTTGCAACTCGTGAACATGCTTCGGTATGCGCCCGAGGGGTGGTTCTGGTCGCGCGGCACACAGACGGAGACGTACCCGCGCCGTCAGCTCAGGAAGGTGTTCGAGGACCTGGAGATCGAGGAATCGCCGAAGATCCAGAGATCGCGCTTGATACTTCAGCAGTACTGCCATGAGGTCTTCGAACTCGAGAACCAGCAGCTTGCTCGACGGCTCGATTGGGCAACGGATAGCTTCGTACCTTCCGCCGTGGGTCTCGCGGCCGGATGGGACATCGGCGAACTCGACCGGCTGTGGGTGCCGGACGCATCGGACGTCGAGCGCGAGTTCTTCTACTGGGCGCTGCGTACGGCGCTGGACGAAGCGACAAGGTGACGCAGATGCAGAACGATGGGAGCAGCCTGCCCGAAGCGCAGGAGACTCAGCGCCTCAAGCGTTATGTCCGCGCCCTGAGCGTCATGAACCGCCAGCTGCAAGCGCAGCTCGAGAGCGGGACAGTCGGGGTCGTCGGCGGGTCAGGGTCACGCGGGAGTGACGATCTCCTTGCGAGTCCCGGCGTGGAGCTCCGACGCGCCCCGCTACGGATCCGGCGCGTGCCGGAGGGAACATCGTGGCTCGAGCAACTCAGGATTCACGGCAGCCCGGCCGCGCCGTCCCTCGTCCGCGCTCCGAAACGGGGTGTGTACCTCGTCGAAGGGACGGTGCGGAGACGGCTCAACTCCGGCCTGCTCTTCGCCTCGCTCCGCGACAAGCTGGGCGCCGTTCGAGCGGTGACCGACGCCGAGATCGACGGGATGAGCGAGGGCCCTCCCGTCGAGGTCTTGGAGGGCGCAACCGGTGCTCCGTTCATCGTGGTGGGCGGGACCCGGCTGCCGATTCGCGGGCTTCCCCTTCCGCACCCGGTGAGCAACGAAGACATGTTGCTGTTTCCCCAGGGCGAAGAACTCGACGTCACGACACCGGCCAAGTCGAGTCCCACCGGGATGGCGCGCGGGCGGGAGCTGGTAGCTCAGGATGGTCTGGTGCGAGGCACCGCCAAGTTCATCCGGAGCGCGGCGGGCAGGTTTCGACGACGGATCAATCGTCAGACATCATGACGCCCTGACTCTTTTCTCGTGAGGTGTCAATGAATATGCCGGTCCCCGCCTCCATGTGGCGCTCCAAGCATCGCACCGAGGAAGCCTGGTCGCAGTCTGCGGTCGCAACCATCGAACTCATATGTCGACATCTCGGCGTCGACAGCCTGGCCAGCATCTCCATGCTGGATGTCGGTTGTGGCACGAAGCTCACGAAAGCGTTCCTCGAACACGATCTGCCGATTGCGCGCTACGTCGGTCTCGATGTCTACAAGGAGATGGTTGACCACCTCCGCGATCATGTGCGAGATCCGCGCTTTGCGTATCACCATGTCGATTTTCACAACGCGAGGTACCACCCGACCGGAACGCCAATGTCCGAATACGGTGCCCTTCCTCTCGACGAGCAGTTCGACGTCATCGGACTGTTCTCGGTCTTCACGCACCTCGCACCAGTGGATTTCTCGGGAATGCTGCGGCTGCTCCGGCCCGCGGCGAAGCCCGAAGGGCGGCTCATCTTCTCGCTCTACCTCAACGAAACGACGGCAAAAGGCTACGGGATCATGGACAAGTGGGCCCCGATCTACGAATCGGCGATACGCGAGAACCCGGAGGTGCTGTCCCGGGCGAATGGGCTTGACCCGCCCGACTTCGTCGATCTCCTCCCCGACCGTCCGCTCGAGGCCGCCGTGTACTCGCGCGAGTTCGCGCTCTCGTTGCTCGAGAAATCGGAGTGGGAGATCGAGTCACTGAACCCGCCGGAATGGTTCATCCAGCACCACTTCGTCTGCCGGCCCGCGTGACGGCGACAGAGAACGCCCGCGTTCCCGACGGTACTCTTCCACCATGCCGGCCGCTGCCCGCGAACTGCGTCTCGGGTTCATTGAGCCGCACCTGAATCGTTACGGCGGTATCCGCCGGATGGTGGAGTTCTCCAACCGTCTGGTCGCGCGAGGCCACGACGTCACGTTCTATCTCCCTGATGGCGTAGACCTGCGCTGCAACTGGATGCACTGCGAGGCCGCCGTGAAGCCGCTGAGCGAAGGCTTCGCAGACGAACTCGACGTCGTGCTCTTCACTCACGAGCCCCAGTGGCACCTACTCGAGCGCTTCGAACGCGCCCGGCGACGGATCTTCTACGCGCTCCACTCCGGACGCGCGTACGCGAAGGAAGGAAGCTGGGAGAGCATCCGCGCCGCGGTCGATCTCCAGCTTGCCAACAGCAACTGGACCGCCGACCAGATCTTCGCCGAGACCGGGCACCGTCCGACCGTCCAGCTCGGCGGCGTCAATCGTGACGTCTTCCGACCGTACGGCGGGCCCAAGCGGTATCGGGTGCTCTGCACCGGCGACGGCCGAAGGGCGTGGAAAGGCCACGATACGGTGCTCGCCGCCGGCCGGCTGCTCGGCGAACCGGTGGAGGGTTACGCGAGGAAGGACCTCGACCAAGCTGCGCTCGGCCGCGAGTACGACGCCGCACGCGTGTTCGTGCAAGGGAGCTGGTTCGAGGGCTTCGGCCAGCCCGGCCTGGAAGCTCTGGCTTGCGGCGTGCCGCTCGTCACCACCGACAACGGTGGCTGCCACGAGTATGCAC
>JBOGFL010000669.1:0-6239 GCA_050743285.1 Acidimicrobiia bacterium | reverse complement strand
GGTGACCGTCCCGTCGCCCATAGTCCCGGCCAGGTGGAGCATTTTGGGGCCGAGCGCGGCGAGCACGATCGGGAGGGGACCGGCGTCGATGTCGACGGTGCCCGTCACCGAGTAGGTGTCGCCGGCGAATGCAACGTTCTTCTCGCGAATCAGCGGCGCCAGGACGCTCAGGTACTCGCGCATGTGGCGGAACGGCTTGTCGAATGACAGACCGAGCATGTTCTCGATCACGACCTGGTGTGAGAGGCCGATGCCGAGCACGAAGCGTCCACCGCAGGCAGCGTTGGCGGTGAGTGCCTGCTGCGCGAGCATCATCGGATGCCGCGGGAAAGTAGGCACGACGGCCGTACCGAGCGTGATCCCGTCGACCTCACGACCGGCGACCGCCAGCGCCGTCAGCGCATCGAGCCCGAAGATCTGGGCCATCCAGAAGGCGGCGAATCCGTCGTCGCGGGCGGTGCGGACCCGGTCCACCAGATCGTCGATCGAAGTGGCGGTGGTGTCGATCAGGCCAATTCTCATGATCTCCCCTCGACTTCGCGTCAGAACGTCACCACGTCGGGGACTCGCGACCGTCGCCGGGACCCTAATCCCCGCCATCTCACGGCCGCAGGAGGTCGCTGCCGATGAGGATCCTCGTCGCCGGCGGTGGGTTCGCAGGGCTCGAGGTCGGGCGCCGTTTGAGTCGTCGCCTGAAGCGGAGCGAGCACGAGGTCACCGTCGTCAATGCGGTCAACTACCTCACGTATCAGCCGTTCCTCCCTGAGGCGGCGTCGGGCGCGCTCGAGCCCCGTCACGTCGTCGTGCCGTTGCGGCAGGTCCTGAATCGGGCGCGGGTTGTCGTGGGCGTGATCGAGCACATCGACCACGACGCCAAGCGGATCCAGGTGCGCGACGCCGCCGGGGACCCGTTCGAACTCGCCTACGACGTGCTCGTGCTCACCGCCGGTGCGGTGGCGCGAGGCCCGGTCGACCGCGCGCTCGCGGCGCGGGCGCTCCCGTTCAAGAAGATCGACGACGCGATGTACCTGCGGAACCTCGTCTTGGCGCGCCTCGAAGCCGCCGCCGCCGAGCAGAACGACCACCGGCGCCGGGCGCTGCTCACGTTCATGTTCGTCGGCGGCGGGTACACCGGCGTCGAGGCGCTGGCCGAGCTCGAGGATCTGGCCCGGGCCGCGGTCAAGCGCTTCTACCCGGAGCTGCGTGACTTCGGGATGCGCTGGATCGTCGTCGAGCACGCGGCCGGCGTCATTCCCGAGCTCGGCGAGAGGATGAGCAACTACGTCGAGCGGCTGCTCGAGAAGCGCGGCATCGAAGTCCGCTGCCATACGAAGATCGACACCGGCGACGCCGATTGCGTGCGTCTGACTGACGGCGAAGAGGTGCGCACCGCCACGCTGGTCTGGACAACCGGTGTGCGGGCGTGCCCGGTGGTCGCGAATTCCGGCTTCCCGGTCGACGAGAAGGGCCGGGTCCAGACCGACGAGCACCTGCGGGTGCTCGACGCCACTGGCCGGCCGGTGCCCGACGTGTGGGCGGCGGGCGACGCCGCCGCGATCCCCGACGTCGTCACCGGCAAACTCTGTCCGCCGACCGCGCAGTACGCGGTACGCCAGGCGCGCCGTCTGGCGCGCAATGTCGAGGCCGTCATCGACGGGCGAGAGTCGCGCCCGTTCGAGTATCGCAACCGCGGGCTCGTCGTCGCGCTCGGGCAGTACCGCGGCGCCGCGCTCGTGTTCGGCGTCCAGCTGCGGGGGTTCCCGGCGTGGATCGTGGCCCGCTCCTACCACTTGTGGGCGATGCCGACCCTGGCCCGCAAGTCGCGCATCGCCATCGACTGGGCGGTTGCGCTCGTCTTTCCCCGCGACATCACGTCGCTGGGCGGTCCGCCCGACGACGATTAGCCCGTCTGCGCGCGGCCCCGCTCCATCACGCCCGCCCGGCGGCGGGCCACCTCCTCTGGTCGTCACCGCCAGGTGCGAAGTCTTGCGCCTCGACGAGTATCGGTGCATCGGTCACGCGTGCATCGCCGGTCTCCGGTCGTTCCACGGCATTGCTTCCTCCAGTTGTGCGGCAACGCGGTGAGCAGGTCTTCGCGACCGTACGCGGCCGCGAGCTGTACCCCTACCGGGAGCCCGCCGGTGCTCTGACCCAGGGACAGCGTGATCGCGGGCTGCCCGGTGTGGTTGAAAAAGGAGTGAACGGGTTGAGGGTGATCGCGGCGAGCATGGCCTCTTCCCGCGGCCGATCGGTGGCCCACGCGAGCACGCCGAGCTCAGGCGCGGGCGTTCCGACCGTGGACGTGACGAGCAGGTCGTGGTCACCGGCCGACCACGACGCCATGGCCCGCGCCCAGCGCATCACGTCTTCGCGTGCGTCGAGGTACTGCAGCGCGGTCACCGACCGTCCGAGTTCCACCTGGTCCCACAGGCGTTCCTCGATGTCGGCGCCCGACCGTTGCCGCCCGATCATGCGCTCGAGGCCGGCGAGCTGCGCGGCCCGGCCGACCGTGTGCACGGTGATGATCGCCATCCCGGCGCCGTGGTCGTCCATCGCTGTTGGGTGTTCGACGGCGACCGAGTGCCCGAGGTCTTCGAGGATCGCGGCCGCCCGCTCCGTCGCAGCCACGCAGTCGGCATCGACGGATTTGCCATCGATTGGCGAGGTCGGCGGAGGCGCGAGGTCTTGCCGAGGGTGCCGCCATCCCGTTCGCCGACTGCTTGGCATACCAGCTCATGGACGAGGAGTGGCGGTACCGCAAGGCGGCGCTCGTCCCCGGCGGTCACTGCAGCGGCGTCGGCGTCTTCCGGCGAGGTCGACGGGGCAGCCCTCCTGGCCCAGAAGATGGATCTGCCCTCCCACTACGACGGGTCGCAGGTGCTGTTGCGGGTGCGCGACAGAGATAGATATAAGGAGTCGCTGGTGTTCAGCGCGGCCGGCATGCTCGGGCTCGACGGCCTGAACTCCGACGGCATCGGCATCTGCTGCAACACGCTCGCTCAGCTGCGCATGAGCGCGTCCGGGTTGCCGGTCACGTTCACGTTGCGCGAGGTCCTAGTCCATTCGACCCCGCGGAGGCGGTCGGTTTCGTGCGGGAGGTTCCGCACGCATCGGGGCAGAACTACCTGGTCGGGTCACCCGAGCGAGTGGTCTCGCTCGAATGCTCGGCCGGCAGCCGGAGTCGGCATCGGGAACCCACCCGACTCGGTGATCACGTAGTCGGCAGCGACCGCGTCGCGCTCACGTTCGGCGAGATGGCGGGCGCCGTACGTCCCGCCCGCCTCCTCGTCGGCAACCGCCGCGTACACGAGCGATCCCCGGCGTCGGAAACCGGAGTCGGCGAGCCGGCGGAACGCGACGGCCATCGACGCCGTCATGTTGAGCATGTCGATCGCGCCCCGGCCCCAGAGCTCGCCCTCGACGACCTCGCCCCCGAACGGGTCGCGACTCCAACCGTTCTCGTTCACGGGCACGACGTCGGTGTGCGCGAGCCACAAGATGCTCTCGGCGTCGGCGTCGGTGCCCTCGATGCGGGCAACGAGGTTGTCATGCCCGGGCGCGGTCTCGTAGCGCTCGTAGTCGAGACCACCGGCGTCGAGGATGGAGGCCACCACGTCGACATTGCGCGCTTCCTTACCGGACTCCGCGCGGCCGTCATTGACGCAGGCGTTGCGGATCAGCGTCTGCGTGAGCGCGGTGACCTCGTCGTCGTCGCCGGCCATCAGGAGGCGGTCTCGAAGCGCACGGGAAGTCCGTTCGGCGACCGGAGCAGCAGTCCGCTCATTCGGCGGGGGGCGGCATCGGGGTCGAGGCGGAGCGCGGGCAAACGGTCGAGGACGGCATCGAGCGCGATCCCCATCTCGAACCGTGCCAGGTGCATGCCGAGGCACATGTGCGGACCGGACGCGAAGGCGAGGCTCGGCAGCGGTTCGCGTGTGATCGCGAAGTTCTCGGGTCGGGCCCAGCGGGTCTCGTCCCGGTTGGCCGTGGTCAGTACCGCCGCCATGCGGGACCCCTCGGGGATCGCCGTGCCCGCCACCTCGGTGTCGTGTACGGCGGTACGGGAGATGAGCGTGGGCGAGCTCTCCCAGCGCAGCGCCTCCTCGACCGCGGCGGGGACGAGCCTCCGGTCGGCCCGCACCGCCGCCAGCTGCTCGGGGTGTGTCAGCAACGCGTAGAGCAGGTTGGAAGTGCCCCGATACGTCGTCTCCGCGCCGGCGGGGAGGAGTGTGCGCAGGAACGCGAAGATCTCCTCGTCGGTGAGGTGTTCGCCGTCGAGCTCGGCCTCGACGAGCGCGGTGGTGAGGTCGTCGGCCGGCTTGGCCCGGCGCCGGGTGACGACCTCGGCGAAGTAGTCGCGCAGCGTGTGCGACGCGCGCATGCCGGTGTCGGCGTCGGCGACGACGGTGGTCAGCTCGATCGTCCACCGGTGGAACTGGGCGAGATCGGTCTCGGGCAACCCGAGGACCGCCCCGATCACGGCGATCGGGTAGCGGAAGGTGAAGTCGCCCATGAGGTCGGCTCGGCCCGCGGAGGCGATCGCGTCGAGGTGTTGATGTACAACCGACTCGATGCTGCTGCGCCGGCACTCGATCGCGGCGGGCGTGAACGCCTGCTGGACGAGGTTGCGGTAGCGGCGGTGCTCGGGCTCGTCCATCAGGATGATCGACCTTCCCGCTACCGGTTCGAAGAAGTCGGCGTAGGCCGCCGACGACCACGTCTGGTTGTCGCGCAGGATCTCGGTGACCGTTTCGAACGAGAGCGCGACGAACCGGCGACCCCCGGGCAGCAGCGCCTCCGTGTTGCGGAGCCCGGGGGCATCGACGAGGTCGGCGACTGTCGTCTCATGGACCGGCGCCCGCGCCCGCGCCTCGGCGAGCGGACCGTGCAGGTCGAAGACAACGCCGATTCCCGCGGCGCGGTCGAAGTCGGAGAACGGGTCGCGCGTGGCGGAGGTGGTGACCGCGCTCACGCTCAGCCGTGTTCTGCGAGCAGGGCGCCGATGATCATGTTGCGCAGGAGCCGCGCCAGGCGCTCCGACTCGACGCCGCTGCTGTAGCGGGCGACGGCGACCACCATGCCGACGACGACGTGCACCGCGGTGCGGGCCTCGGCGTCGGAGAGATCGGGCCGCAGTTCGATGAGCACCTCGACCCAGTCGTCGAGGTAGACGCCGTATGCCTTGTTGCGCGCCCGCCGGGCCCGAGGATCGAGGTTGTGCTCCTCCTGCATGAGCACGGCGACCAGGTTGGGGTGCTCGACGACCGCGGTGACGAGGTTCTCGGTGAGTGCCTCGATGAGCTCGGCCGCGTTCGCGCTCTGCTCGAGAATCACTCGGGCGTCGGTCAGGAGGTGGTCGGTGCCGTCGCGGATCGCCTCGGCCAGGATGTCCTGCTTGCTCGCGAAGTGGCGGTAGACGCCCGGGCCGCTGATGCCCGCCGCGCCGCCGATGTCGTCGATGCCCGTCGCCGCGTAGCCCTGTTCCCGGAAGAGACGGACGGCTTCTTCGAGAATCAGGTCCCGCCGGTTCGACCGCGCCATCCAGGCTCCCGAATCGTGACCGCGATGTGAACGAAGCCTAACGTTCGGGCCGGCCCGGCGACAGTACCGGGAGCAGGCGAACGACGGCTTGCCCGATTGTTCGCCGAGGGAGCAGGCACCCGCGGCGGTCCGAACGGTGCCGGCAAGACGACGACGCTGCTCACGCTCGCGGGAGAACTGCCGCCGCTGGCCGGTGAGGTCGCGTGGCTGGGTCAGACGCGCAACCTGCCCTTGCACCGACGGGTGCGGCAAGGCCTTGCGTTCGTGCCCGAAGACCGTGGCGTCACGATGAGCCTGAGCACCGGCGCCAACCTCCGCCTCGGCCCCGGCGATCGGGACAAGGCGCTCGACCTGTTCCCCGAGTTGCGGCCGCGGTTGCGCCGTCGCACGGACTGTGCTCGGGGGGCGAGCAGCAGATCGTGAGCCTGGCCCGCGCCCTGGCGCGCGACCCGAAGGTGCTGCTCGCCGACGAGCTTTCGCTGGGCCTGGCGCCTCTCGTCGTCCGTCGTCTGCTCGAGGCGGTGCGCGCGGCCGCCGATCGCGGGGTCGGTGTGCTGCTCGTCGAACAGCACGCGCGTGACGCGCTCGAGCTCGCCGACCGCGTCCACGTGCTGCGGCGGGGCCGGGTGGAGGTGCAGGGCACGGGCGAAGAGGTGCTCGGCCGCCTGGACGAGCTCGAGGACGCCTACCTGGTCGGC
>JBOGFL010000668.1:0-8973 GCA_050743285.1 Acidimicrobiia bacterium | reverse complement strand
GCTTCCTCCCGAGCGAAGTCGGTGCGGACGTAGACTGCGGTGCCGCCGGCGTCGCGGATCTCCTTTTCCACCGCCTGACCGTCCGCCGCGGTGCGGCCAGTGACGACGACCGCGGCGCCCTCGGCGGCAAAGCGGGTCGCGGTGGCGCGCCCGATCCCCCGGGTCGATCCGGTGACGACCGCGACCTTGCCGACGAGTCGACCGCCCACCGATCGCCTATTCGCCGGTGAAGTGCGGGTCGCGCTTCTCGATAAAAGCGAGCACAGCCTCGGCGGTGTCCTTGGTCCCGAACATCATCGCCTGCGACGTATCCTCGAATTCGAGGGCCTCGGTGAGCGACACCGCGAACGACTGGTTCAGGAGCTTCTTGGTCATCGCCAGCGGGATCGGCGGCAGCTTCACTAGCCGCTGAGCGACTTCCATGGCCTCCTTCATCAACGCGTCGTGCGGCACCACCCGGTTCACAATGCCGACCTCGGCCGCTTCCGGCGCGGAGATGATGTCGGCGAGGAACGCCAGCTCTTTCGCTTTGTGGATACCGATGAGGCGGGGAAGTATCCACGAGCCGCCGAAGTCGATGTTGAGGCCGCGCTTCACGAAGATCTCGGAGAAGCGAGCCTGCTCCGACGCGATGATCAGGTCGCAGCCGAGCGCCAGGTTGCAGCCCGCGCCGGCCGCGACACCGTTCACGGCGGCGATCGTCGGTTGCGGAACCTGATGCAGGGCGAGGGCACATTGGCCGACGACCCGCATCGACGCCATCGACGCGCTGATACCGCGCGCACCGCCGCCTCCGCCCCCGGCCGCGGCGTTGGCGAGGTCGGCGCCGGAACAGAAGCCGTCGCCGGCGCCCGTGATCACGAGCACCCGTTGCGTGGGGTCGGCCGAGACCTCACGGAAGGCTTCGGTGAGCTCCACGAACATCTGGGGAGTCGCCGCGTTCTTCCGCGCGGGACGGTTCATCGTCACCGTGACGACACCGTCCGCCCGCTCGACAGTCAATGTGTCCATGGCGGCGATACCGTACCCGCGTGGGGTTCAACCCGTTCCGGGCCCGCGCGACCCGCACCACCGACATCGTGATCGTCGTCGTGGCCTTCCTCGTCGTCGTGCTGCTCGTTGCATGGGCGGCAATCCCCCGCTGAGTCAGAACGCCGCTTCGATGACGTCGACCTCGGGCTGACGGTCGCGGCGAGCCAGCACTGATGCGACATCGAAGCGAACCTCGGGCGCCCGCATGCGCCGGGCCGAGAGCCACTGGGCGGCAAGACGTCGGATCCGACGGGCCTTGGCCGCGGTGACCGCCTCAGCGGGAACGCCGAACGTCTTCGACGTGCGCGTCTTCACCTCGCAGAACACGAGCACACCCGGGCCACGGATCACGAGATCGATCTCGCCGTCGGCACAACGCCAGTTGCGGTCGATGACGCCGTATCCGCGGGATTCGTACCAGCCCGCCACCAGCTCCTCGCCGCCGACTCCCAACGCCCGGCGCGGATCCACACGCCGAGAGGGCACGCTCAGAAGTCCTTGCCGGTGAGTTCCTCCATGAGGTCCTTCCCGGCGAGCTCCTCGATATTGACGTCCTTGAAGGTGACGACCTTCACGTTGGCCACGAATCGGGCCGGGCGGTACATGTCCCATACCCAGGCGTCGCGCATTGTGAGTTCGAAGTACACCGCGCCCTGCTCATGCTTCACGTCCATTTTCACGTCGTTCGTGAGATAGAAGCGGCGTTCCGTCTCGACGACGTACGAGAACATCGGCAGTACGTCGCGATACTCCTTGTAGAGCTGGAGCTCGATCTCGGTCTCGTACCGCTCGAGGTCCTCGGCGCTCATTGCCGGGTCAGTCGCGTCGCTCCCGGACCTTGGCGGCCCGGCCGACCCGGTCGCGCAGGTAGTACAGCTTCGCCCGGCGGACCGACCCTCGGCTCACGACCTCGATGCCGGCGATCACCGGCGAGTGCACCGGGAACGTCCGCTCGACACCAACCCCGAAGCTCAGCTTGCGCACGGTGAACGTCTCGCGGGCGCCACTTCCCTGCCGCTTGATGACGACACCCTGGAACGCCTGCACCCGCTCGCGACTGCCTTCAACGACCCGCACGTCGACCCGGACGGTGTCTCCGGGCGCGAAGTCAGGGAGGTCCTCTTTGAGGTGGGCGCGGTCGACGAGATCAGTGGGATTCATGGTGGTGGGGTTTGGTCGGGCTATTCATCGTAGCCCGCCGCCTCTCTCAGGTTTTCTCCGGCTCGGTGCCGGCAGCGGGAAACTCGTCCACAGCCGCCGCTTCCTCGGAGGTGAGATCCCGACCCGCGAGCAGATCGGGACGGCGGGCCCGGGTGCGGCGGACGGCCTGGGCCCGGCGCCAGCGGGCGACGCGGGCATGGTCGCCCGAGAGCAGCACAGCCGGGACGCGGTGGCCGGAGAAATCGGCCGGTCGCGTGTACTGCGGGTACTCCAGCAGGTCGACGGTGAACGATTCATCGATCGGCGACGCCTGGTTGCCCACGACACCCGGCACGAGACGGACCACGGCCTCCACCACCACGAGTGCGGCGGCCTCGCCACCCGCGAGCACGTAGTCGCCGACCGAGAGCTCTCCGTCGCACAACTCATCGGCGACCCGCTGATCGACTCCTTCGTACCGGCCGCACACGAGCGACAGGCCTTCGCCGGCGGCGAACTCACCGGCGGCGCGCTGGTCGAATCGCCGTCCGCCGGGCGACAGGAGCAGCAACGGACGGGGCGGCGCCACCTCCTCGACCGCCGCGAACACCGGACCCGGCGTCATCACCATTCCCGGGCCGCCACCGAGCGGCTCGTCGTCCACCGAGCGGTGGCGGTCGGTAGTCCAGTCGCGGAGGTCGTGCACCCGAACGTCGAGCAACCCACGTTCGCGCGCACGACCGACGATCGACGCGTCAAGCGGGCCGGGAAAGTAACCCGGGAATATCGTGAAGACGTCGATCCGCATCGGCCTAGAGGTCCAGGAGCCCTTCGGGGACTTCGACGAGGATCGCGTCTCCGCTCGTGTCGGTGACGAACACGACCGGCACCAGCGCACCCCCCTCGAGCACGAGCAGGTCGTGCGCGGGGTTCGCCTGGACGGCGATCACCGTGCCCAGCGGCCCCGAACTGCGATCGTGTACCGGCCGGCCGACGAGCTCGTACACCCACAGCTCGCCGGGCGCGGACGGCAGCACCTCCGCGAGCAGCGTCGCGCCGGTGAGTGCCTGAGCGGCGGTGCGGTCTTCCACGTCCTCGAAACGCACGAGCCAGCGGTCGCGGTGGCGGCGGGCGCTGGCGACGACGAGGGCCCGGTCGTCCACGTACAAGACCGCGCCCGGTACGACGCGTGCGAGACGGTCGGTGGTGAGCTGGACAGCGACCTCGCCGCGAAGGCCGTGCGCGCGACCCGTCCGGCCGACCTCGAGACGGCTACTCGGCGACGTCGACGTTGGCCTTGACGCCTTCCGACGCGCCCGCGGCCCGCACGACCTGGCGGATCGCCTGGATGACGCGACCGCGCCGGCCGATCAGCCGGCCCATGTCGGTGGGACTCGCATGCACCAGCAGTGAGATCTCACCCCGGCGCTCCTCGGTCATCACGTCGATGGCCTCGGGCTCGTCGGCGAGGTTGCGGGCCACGTACTCGGCCACGGCGCGGGGCCGCGCTCCGACGATGCGGTTCCCTTCCGCGGCGATCTCGTCGTCGACCTCGTCGTCGAACTCCTCGTCGTCGTCGAAATCGAAGTCGTTGCCTTCCTCAGCCATCGTTCGCCTTCTCGCCAGTCTCGGCCGACGCTTCCGCGGCCGGTTCCTCCGCCTCCGCCGCCGGTGCCTCAACGGACTCCTCGGTGGCCGGTGCCTCGTCAGCCGGCGCCTCGTCAGCCGGTGCCTCGTCAGCCGGTGACGCGGCCGCGGGGGCCGCGGGCGCCGCGGCCGGCTCGTTCTTCGCCCTCCGGGCTGTTCGCGTCTGCTCGGGCTTGGGCGGGTTGGCCGGCTTGCCCCGTTCGGTCTCGTAGCGCTCCCAGATCCCGGTGATCGTGAGCAGCCGGTGAGCGGTCTCGGTCGGGCGGGCACCCTTGTGCAGCCAGGCCACCGCACGATCGGCGTCGATCTCCACGCGCGACGGGTCTTGACGCGGTGCGTAGGTCCCGAGGATCTCGAGGAAGCGACCATCGCGCGGCGAGCGGCCGTCGGCTGCGACCACTCGGTAGCTCGGCTGCTTGGTTTTCCCGACGCGCATGAGGCGGATTTTCACCGGCACAGGGCGACAACCCTACAGGCCGGGAATCGGCAAGCGGGAACGCTTCCCGGAGGCCGCCTGCCGCACGAGCTGACGCACCATCTTGAACTGCTTGAGCAGGGTGTTGACGTCGTGGGTGCCGGTGCCGCTGCCGCGTGCGATGCGTAGCCGGCGCGAACCGTTCACCATCGACGGATCACGCCGTTCGGCCGGAGTCATCGAGCAGATGATCGCCTCGACCTTGGTCAGCTCTCCCTCGTCGAGGTCCGCCTGGCGCACTTCCTTGGGCAGGCCGGGAAGCATCCCGACCAGGTTCGAGATCGGCCCGAGCTTGCGCACCTGACGCATCTGATCGAGGAAGTCGTCGAGGGTGAAATCGCCGGCCCGGAGCTTCTTCTCGGCCGCTTCGGTCTGCTCGCGGTCGAAGGTCGCCTCCGCCTTCTCGATCAGCGTGAGCACGTCACCCATCCCGAGAATGCGGCTCGCCATTCGATCGGGGTGGAAGACGTCGAAGTCGCCGAGCTGCTCACCGGTCGACACGAACAGGATCGGCTTGCCGACGACCTCGGCGACGGACAGTGCCGCGCCCCCGCGCGCGTCACCGTCGAGCTTGGTGAGAATGACGCCGTCGAGCCCGAGCGTCTCCTCGAACTCGGCCGCCACGTCGACTGCCTGTTGCCCGGTCATCGCATCGACGACAAGCAGCGATCGCGGCTCGATCGCGTCGCGCACCTCCTGCAGCTCGGTCATCAGGTCGGTGTCGATCTGGAGCCGGCCCGCGGTGTCGACCAGCACCACCCCCCGGCCGGTCCGGTTGGCCTCGGCCACCCCCTCGCGCGCCACGGACACCGCGTCAGTGGTCGCCGAGTAGACCGGCACCCCGATGCGGCCTCCGAGCACGGTCAACTGCTCGACCGCGGCCGGCCGCTGCAGGTCGGCGGCCACGAGTTGTGCCTTGCGCCCGCCCGACTCGAGGTAGGCGGCAAGCTTGGCCGCGGTCGTCGTCTTGCCTGAGCCCTGAAGACCGGCGAGCAGGATCACCACAGGTGTCGAACCCATATCGAGGCGGGCGCTGGTGCCGCCCAGCGTCGTGACGAGCTCGTCATTCACGATCTTGATCACCTGCTGGGCGGGCGTGAGGCTGCGCAAGACGTCCTCGCCCGCCGCGCGCTCCTTGACCCGGGCGATGAACGACTTGACGACCTTCACGTTGACGTCGGCTTCGAGTAGCGCGATACGGATCTCGCGCGCCACCTCGTCGATGTCACGCTCGCTCAGACGGCCGCGGCCGCGGAGACGCGTGAAGATATCGTCGAAACGGGCCGAGAGCGCGTCGAACACAGAACAGAGGTTAGGAGGCGTCGACGGCGTCGCCGACCAGGGCGGCCACGTACTCGTCGGGGACGAAGGGCACGAGGTCCTCGGGGTCTTCGCCGACGCCGACAAGCTTCACGGGGACGCCGAGATCGGCCTCGACCGCGAGCACGATGCCGCCCTTGGCGGTGCCGTCGAGCTTGGTGAGAACCACCCCCGTCACGCCCACCGCGTCGGTGAACTCCCTCGCCTGTACCAAGCCGTTCTGGCCCGTCGTGGCGTCAAGCACCAACAGCACCTCTTGGAGCGCGCCCGGCGACCGCTCGATCACGCGCTTGATCTTCTCCAGCTCACGCATGAGGTTCGTCTTCGTGTGCATGCGTCCGGCGGTGTCGACGAGCACCAGCGCCGCCTCACGACGGCGGGCGGCGGCAATGGCGTCGAACGCGACCGCGCCCGGGTCCGCGCCTTCGGCGCCGCGCACAATCTCGGCTTCGACGCGGTCGGCCCACGCCGCCAGCTGATCGCCGGCCGCGGCCCGGAACGTGTCGGCGGCGGCCAGCACGACACGGCGGTCGGCGCGGCGCTCGGCGCCGGCAAGCTTGGCGATGCTTGTCGTCTTCCCGACGCCGTTGACGCCGACGATCAACCACACGGAGGGATCGGTGGCTGCCCGGTGCAGCGTACGATCAGCGCCGCGCAGTCGATCGCTGAGCTCGTTGCGCAGTAAGGGGATCAAGGCGGTGGCGTCGGGAGCGCCCGCCACGCCGGCGCGTGCCCGCAGCGCTTCCAGCACCCCGGTCGTCGTCGTCAGGCCGACATCGGCGAGCAGCAGCGTCTCTTCGAGCTCGTCCCACGCCTCGTCGTCGATGCGGTCACGCCGCACGATGGCGCCGAGGCCGGCCGCGACCGCGCTCCGGGCGCGGGTGAGCCGGTCGACCAGGCGCGGCGGCGGAGGGACAGCCGGCTCGGCCTCCGGAGCCGATACGGCGCCGGTCGGACGGGTCTCGGGCGTCGTCGGCGCGGCAGCCGCCGCCTCCGCCGCTTCTCGCCGCGCGGCGCGGCGCGACAAACCGAGCCCGAGGGCGACGAGGAGGATCGCGAGGGCAAAGATGGCGATGAGGACGAGAGCGCTCGACACTTTCGGTTACTCCTCGCCGTCGGGACTCTGCGGCGGGATGCCGGACACCGCGAACGAGCGCAACACCCGTCCCCGCAACTCGCGCGCAACCCGCCACTGCTCGAGCGGTCGCGTCTTCACCACGACGCGGAGCACGATCTTGTCGATGGCGACATCGTCGACTCCCCAGATCTCGGGCTCGGCGAGCACCGACGCTCGGAAGCGCGGGTCCTGAGCCAGGTCGTCGGCCGCCGCCTTGACCAGCCCGATCGCCTTGGCAACGTCGGCATGCGGCGCGATCGGGATGTCGAGCAGCGCGCGCGACCACTGCTGAGACTGGTTACCGACCCGCATGATCTGGCCGTTCGGGATGTGCCACACGATTCCGCTGACGTCGCGGAGCCGGGTGGTGCGGAGGCTGACGCCCTCGACGGTTCCGACCGCGGCACCGGCGTCGATCACGTCGCCGACGCCGTACTGGTCTTCCATCACAATGAAGATCCCGTTGAGGAAGTCGCGCACCAGATTCTGCGCACCGAAGCCGATGGCCACTCCGATGACACCGGCACCGGCAACGAGCGCGGCGGCGTTGACGCCGAGCGCGTCGAGGACCGCGAAGATCGCGATCGTCCAGATCACGACGCTGGCGACGCTCCGAAGAACGATGCTGAGGGTCTCAGTGCGCTGGGCGCGCCGCAGCTCTGGCGTCGGGCTGGTGTCGAGCAGCGCAATGCCCGTCTTGCGCCGGAACCGGGAGATCCGCCGCGCGGTGTCCTCGTGCTGCAGCCGATTCACCAGGCGCCGGATCACGAAGCGAGAGATCCGCACTGTCAGGTAGGCGACAATGATCGTCACGAGGATGCGGACCGGCACTGCGAAGGCGTCGGCGATCTCGGCCGCCCGCTGGTTGTCGGTCAGGTCGAAGACCGTGCGGCACAAGAAGCCCTGCTCGTTCCGCGGGCCGCACGCCTCGACCTGCGCCGAGGCGTCCTGAAAAGCGGCGAACGAAGCGAGCAGCATCCCGGGCGACGCTACCGGCTCGGTTAGGAAGTGACGACCTCACTGAGGCGCTGACTCACGACCACGCTCGAACCGCCCGGCGGCATCGAGACGCCGTACAGCGAGTCGGCGGCCTCCATCGTGCGCTTCTGGTGCGACACGATGACCAGCTGTGCCTCGTCCCGGAACTCGCGCACGAGGTCGAGGAACCGGTGCAGGTTCACGTCGTCGAGCGCGGCCTCCACCTCGTCGAGCAGGTAGAACGGCGACGGCCGGGCGCGGAACACGGAGAAGAGGTACGCGAGTGCGGTAAGCGAGCGCTCGCCCCCTGAGAGCAGTGACAGTCGCCGCACCGTCTTCCCCGACGGGCGGGCCGCGATCTCGATTCCGGTGTTGAGCAGGTCGTCGGGTTCGACCAGCGAGAGGCTCCCCGAGCCGCCTGGGAACAGTGTGTGGAAGAGGTCGCTGAAGTGGCGACTCACGTCGGCGAAAGCAGTCTCGAACAACTTGACGATTTCGCGGTCGACCGCCCGGATCACCTGACGAAGCTCGCGCCGGGTCGACCGCACGTCTTCGAGCTGACCCTCGAGAAACTCGACGCGCTCCTGGAGCGCCTCGTACTCCCGAATCGCGAGTGGGTTGATCGGGCCCATGAGCCGTAGTTCACGCTCGAGCTCGCGGGCGCGGGCCGCGGGCGTCGTGCCTTCGGGCACCTCCGGCGCAGGCGCATCGAGCGCTTCGGCCGGATCGCAGTCGAAATCGG
Organism: Acidimicrobiia bacterium; assembly: GCA_050743285.1. Taxonomy (GTDB): domain Bacteria; phylum Actinomycetota; class Acidimicrobiia; order IMCC26256; family JACDBD01; genus JBOGFL01. The sequence goes on along the minus strand of JBOGFL010000668.1, from coordinate 522 downwards.
TGCGGAGCCGCTCAATGGCGGTCTCGAGCCTGAGCTTGGTCTCCACCTCTTCGATCTCCGTACGACCGAGCAGCTCGCGCGCGGTGCCGAGTTCCTCTTCGAGCGCGGACCGCTCGCGGCGGAGCACGTCGAGGCGCTCGCCCGATGCGCGTGCCGACTCCGACTGGACGCGCCGTCGCTCACGGACCTGTTCGTGGAGTCGCTCGATGGCGGCGGCGTGCTCGACGAGCGCGTGCTGGACCCGCGCGTACGCCTCGGAGCGACCGAGCAGATCGGAGCGTTGCCGCTCGGCCGCCGATTGCGCCTCCGGGTCGCGTGCCGAGAGCCGCCCTTCGACCTGGGTAAGGCGCCGGTCGAGGCCGGCGCGACGCTCGTCGATCGCGGCGGCGCGCACCGCGAGGTCGCGGCGCTGCTCGTCGATGACGTCGAGTTGTTCGTCGAGCTCGGCCCGAGCCGTTCGCCGGTTGGCGTCGGCGGCCTGTGCCTCGCGGCGCGCCCGCTCCAGACGGTCGAGGGCGGCGG
>JBOGFL010000667.1:0-2450 GCA_050743285.1 Acidimicrobiia bacterium | reverse complement strand
CCTGTGGACTTCACAGTCAGCGGTCGACTCTTCACACGCCATCCCCGAGAAGCACGTTGACACGGAAGTGGCTCACCGCTCCTTAGGAGCCGAGCTCTTCCGCCGCGACCCTCAAGCATACGGACGGATCGCCGGCGAGATCGTCGCAGAAACGAAGGGCCGACCCGAGCTACCGGCCAGCACCCAACGCCTTGCGACGGAGGTCATGTATCCCACTCTTTCGTACCTCGCCGATCAGCCGGAGGGACAAGTCGAAGTCACGCCCTTCTTGAAGGGGCTCATGCGCGTCCAAGGCGAAACCATCGCCGGGTCTTACGCCTTGGCTACGTCGGAGACGTGGGAGTCGCTCGATTCCAATCGGTTCGTCGCCTTGATGGATAAAGCGCTCCAGGGTCGTTTTGAGGGCGACCAGTGGCAGCGGATCCTTAGGACGACTAGCGGTCTGGTTGCCGATCTCCCTGCCTACGAATCGCTTGGCGAGTACCTGAAGAGTCAACCAACCTATGAACGCCTCGCTTCGGGTGGCGTCCCAGCGTCCGGGTGAAATTGCTCGGACGTAGCTCCGCTTGGACGCGATCTTAGTGCTCTCGGCCAGAAATCCCGTCGCGCTTGGAAGGAGCTATGACAACGGGGGCGAAACCCATTGGCGATGCCGGGACGCAGCCCTCACGAGGTGGTGTTGAGCGAGGCCGAGCGTGCTGAGCTTGAGCATCGCGCCGCCTGCTACACGCGCCCTCACCGGGAGGTGCAGCGGGCCAAGCTGGTGCTGCTGGCGGCCGAGGGCAAGACCAACGTCGAGGTCGGCGAGCGGCTAGGGATGAGCCGGGAAGCTGTGGGGCGCTGGCGAAGACGCTTCTGCGAGCAGCGGCTCGAGGGGCTTGAGGATCTGAAGCGCACGGGTCGCCCGCGCCGTTTTCCCCCCGGAAGAGGTCGCCCAGGTAAAGGCAATCGCTTGCGGTCTCCCGCGCGAGCAGGGCGCCCCCCTCTCTCGCTTTTCGCGCGCTGAGGTGCACCGGCTGGTGATCGAGCGCGGCGTCAGCGAGGCGTCGGCTTCGACGATCGCGCGCTGGCTCTCGGAGGGCGCGATCCGTCCCTGGCAGCACCGCTCGTGGGTCTTCCCGACCGCCCCGGACTTCCTGGAGAAGGCCGGCCCGGTGCTCGACCTCTATCAGGGCAGATGGGAGGGACGGCTGCTCCACCCCGGCGAGTTCGTGATCTGCGCCGACGAGAAGCCCTCGATCCAGGCCCGCGCCCGCGTCCACGAGACGCTCGCGCCCGCGCCCGGCTCGCGCGGCCAGCGCATCGAGCACACCTACGAACGCATGGGCGCGCTGACCTACCTCGCCGCACTCGACATCGGCCGCCGGGGAGGAAGGCGGCCCAGGGTATTCGGGCGGTCCGAGCCCAGAGGTGGCATCGCCGCCTTCGACCAGCTTGTCTGGCAGGTAATGACCAAGGAGCCCTACGCCTCCGCCGGCCGGGTGTTCTGGATCGTCGACAACGGCTCGGCCCACCGCGGGCAGCGCTCGATCGATCGCCTCGAGGGCCGCTGGCCGAACGTGAGGCTCATCCACCTGCCCGTGCACGCGAGTTGGCTCAACCAGGCCGAGATCTTCTTCTCGATCCTCCAGCGCAAGGTGCTCAACCCCAACGACTACGAAGACCTCAACGTGCTGGCACGCACGCTCAACGAATTCGAGCGCCACTGGAACGCGGTGGCCGAGCCGTTCGATTGGCACTTCACCCGCGATGACCTCGCCGCGCTGATGGATCGCCTCAGCGTCCACGAGCCCTGGCTACGGCTGGCGGCCTGAGCGCGGCTTGCGATGATGAACTCGGCTCAAGTGATCGAGGTGCTCGACCACCTCGACGCCGCCGAGGTGCCCGTCTGGCTCGATGGCGGCTGGGGCGTGGACGCACTCGTCGGGGAGCAGACACGTCCGCACGACGACCTCGACCTGCTCATCGCGCACCCCAACTGCTCGCACGCACAAGACGCGCTCGCAGCGCTGGGCTTCAAGCACGCTCCCGCAATCAAGCCCGGCCTCCCCGCTCGGCTCGTTTTGCACGCAGCAGACGGCCGGCGGGTGGACCTCCACCCGGTGGTCTTCGACGCCAAAGGCAATGGCTGGCAACAGCTACCCGCCGGCGGCTGGGGCCTCTACCCCACCGACGGGCTCCTCGGCCACGGCGAGGTTGCCGGACGACCAGTGCGCTGCACCACTCCCGAACTCCAACTCCGCCACCACCTCGGCTACCCCCTCACGGACACCGACCGCCACGATCTCACCGTCCTGGCCGCCCGCTTCGAGCTGCCGCTGCCGCCCAACCTCACCGACCGATGACAGCACGCCATCAGCGAAGGAACTTACGGGCAGGAGCACTAAGGGGGCCGGCCGGCCAGGTGCCGTCGACGAGGGTCGCATGCTCCGGCAGGTCGTCGTAGGAGC
>JBOGFL010000666.1:0-3525 GCA_050743285.1 Acidimicrobiia bacterium | reverse complement strand
CCGGGCAGCGGCCCGAAGCGACTCGGCCGCCTCTGTATCGGCAGGATCGAGGTCGAGCCTGTTGACGAGGTTCACGACCTCTTGTGCGGCAGCGCTAAGAGAAGCTCCGACCACCCGTCGGTGAGCCGCTCGGCTCTCGCGCTCGGCGATGACGGTCCGGCGTGCCTCCGCCTCGGCTTCTTCACGCCGTTGCCGCTCGGCGATCAACGGTTCCGCCCAAGTGCCAAGATTCGGTATCCGGCCGCCGGGCGCACGATGGGGACATCCCTGACAGTTGGCTTCGTAGAAGCCGAGAGCCGACGCAGCAAGCTGCATCCCGGCGAGCCCGCCCGGATGCTCTGCGTAGTCGCAGGTGAAGCGGCCACCTGTGATCGGGAGCCCGGTCATCTCCTCGACCATGCCGACTCCGAGACCGCTCCGATCGGTACGGATGTGCGTGCACCAGGCCTTACCAAGGGCGATGAGTTCCTCGTTCTCACGGCCAATGGCCATGGCGCGCTCGACTTCGTCGCTCACTGGCTCTCAGCGCGCGATCTGTAGTGCATGTCCATGGCGCTGCTCCCGCTCGACGGGGACCGTCGGGCTGTGTCGGTCGGGACCATTGTCTCCGACAGATGTGACGCAACGTGTCGTGCGACGGCGGTGCGACACGGCGCCGGATCACCGTCGAGAGCCGATCGACGTCGTGTCGATCGGAGCTCCGGTAGAAGTCCGGTAGAAGTCGGGCCGATTCGGCTCCGCGCGCACGCATTGACCTGCGAGTTTCCGGTGGGCGAGGGGGGACTTGAACCCCCACGTCCTTGCGGACACAGGCACCTGAAGCCTGCGCGTCTGCCAATTCCGCCACTCGCCCAGGGAAAAACGATGCTACCCGCGGTCCTCGAGGACGGCCGCGAGTTCGTCAGGTCGCGAGAGCATCGGCAGGTGGCCGCTGTCGATTTCGCGAACGTCGGCGGTGCCGAGGTTGGCGATCATGCGCTCCTGGCGCTTGACGTCGAAGCCGCTCTTGTCGTCGAGCAACTTCACGTAGCGGCGCGGCACTTCGAATGGCAGCGAGCCCCAGCGGACCGGGTCGCGGTAGTACGCGGGCACCTCGGCGACCACCCGCGCCTGCACCCAGGCCGTCGTCTCGTCGTCGAGGTCATTGCAGAGCGCACGCCGGACCGCTCGTTCCGGCGGGCGCAGACTCTCAGGCCGCGCGCGCATCAGGATGGGCAGGAGCACGCGTTGGAACGCGGGCATCACCGACAGCAACGACTTCCCGTCGGGGGGCACCGCCGCGCTCAGGAATACGAGCCCCGCGACGCGCTCGGGCATCTGGGCCGCAACCGCGAGCGCGAAGATGCCGCCCATCGAGTGGCCGACCAACGTGACCCTCGACGGGCTCCAGTCGCGCAGCCTTTCCGCGAGGTCGGCCACCGCCGCGTCGAGTGTGAGGTGGTCGGGGTTCGCAGGCTGCGAGCCCCGGCCCGGGAGGTCGACCGCCAATGCCGGTTCGCCGAGCCGGGGAACAAGCCGTTCCCAGACCCAACCGCCGAGACAGGCCCCATGGATAAGGACAAAGCCGTGGTCGGACGTCATGTCGCCATCATGACTGCCCTGAAGGACGCCGTCCGGAGAGCCGTCGGTACACTCCTGCGGTGGGCCTCCAAGGCTTCGAGCGCCGGCTCGAGCGCCTCGTGGAAGGTACCTTCGCCAAGGCCTTCCGCAGCAACCTGGAACCGGTCGAGATGGGCCGTAAAGTTGCTCGCGCCCTCGACGCGGGCCAGACCATCGACGTCCGGGGAACGCAGGTTGCCCCGAACGACGTCGTGATGTACGTCTCACGGGCAGACTTCGACCGCTTCCAGTCGTTCGCCGACGTTCTCACCCGGGAGCTCGCCGAAGCGGCCCGCACCCACGCCCGCACCGAGGGCTACCACTTCGTCGGGCCGGTCACCGTCGAGATCGTCGAGGACCAGGCCCTGAAGGCCGGCGAATCTGAAGTCGTCGCCGAGATCATGGAAGGCGCAGGCGGGCGCGTCGGCGCGCTCGTGCTCTCCGACGGGCAGCGGATCGGGCTACGCGACGAACCAACGGTGCTCGGACGGCTCTCGGAGTGCTCGGTCCAGCTCAGTGACCCGAAGGCGTCGCGCCGCCACGCCGAAGTTCGTCCCTCGTACGACGGTTGGGTCGTCGTCGACCTCGGTTCCACGAACGGTACGACGGTCAACGGGGAGCGGGTGCGCGAGCGCGTGCTCAACGACGGCGACGTCATCGGCGTCGGCGCAACCAAGATCCGCTTCGAGGAGTCGTAGGGCTTGTCCGAGGCGCTCCTCACACTCCTCAAGTTCTGCTTTCTCGCCCTGCTGTTCCTTTTCCTCGCAAGGGTCGTGCGGGTCGTGGTCATGGAGCTGCGGGCGCCCGCGCTCAGCGCCGAGCCGAGCAGCTCACCGGCGCCCGCGACCGCCCGACGCGGTGACGGGCGCGGCACGCTTCGCCTCCGCGTGATCGATCCCGCCGAACGACGCGGACAGACCATCGACGTCGGAGACGAGGTGACGGTGGGTCGCGCCGGCGGCTGCGGCATCGTGCTCGACGACGACACATACGTCTCGCAGCTGCACGCGCGCCTGTTCCGTCAACAGAACGACACCTTCGTCGAAGACCTCGGCTCCACCAACGGCACGTTCCTCAACGGCAGTCCCGTATCGGTCGCCACCCGGCTCCGGAAGGGTGACCGGGTGCAGTTCGGTCAGACCGTCTGCGAGGTAATCCGCTGATGCAGTTTCAAGCTCAGGGCATCACCGACGTCGGCCGTCGCCGCCAGGGGAACGAGGACGGCATGCTGGTCAACGACGACCTCGGTCTGCTCGCGGTCGCCGACGGCATGGGTGGCCACCAGGCGGGCGAGGTGGCGAGCGCGACCGCGCTCGAATCGTTACGGGCGTCGGTCGCCTCCGGGATGGCGATCCGCGAGGCGATCGAAGCCGCCAACGCGGCGGTGTTCGAGAAGGCGTCGGGCGATCCCGCGCTCGCGGGAATGGGGACGACCCTCACGGCGGGCACGCTCGCCGCCGGCGACACCCTGATACTCGGCCACGTCGGCGACTCGCGCGGCTATCTGCTTCGCGACGGTGAGCTGCGCCAGGTCACCGAGGACCACAGCCTCGTCGAAGAGATGGTGCGCGACGGGCGCATCACACGCGAGCAGGCCGAGAACCACCCGCAGCGCTCGATCATCACCCGCGCGCTCGGCGTCGATCCTGCGATCGAGGTCGACGTCTCTCCGGTCGACCTCCGCGACGGCGACCGCATACTCCTCTGCTCCGACGGGCTCACGACGATGGTCCCCGAGGACGCCATCGCCGAGATCCTGCGCCGCGAACCTGACGCCCACACCGCCGCCGACCGTCTCATCGCCGCCGCCAACGCCGCCGGCGGGGACGACAACATAACCGCGGTCGTCGCCGACTTCGTGCCCGACCGGGGACGCGTCCCGGTTGCCACTGCGCCGGCCCGCCCGCGCCGCCGGCGCGCCGAGCG
>JBOGFL010000665.1:0-2038 GCA_050743285.1 Acidimicrobiia bacterium | reverse complement strand
CGTCATGGTCGGCCAGCGCGCGTACGAGCCCGTCGCCGTCGGTCGACGCCCCGAGCAGTGAGCCGTCGGCCTGCCGCGCCACCGCGTTGACCGCGCCGAGCGCGGCCGCCGCCAGGGTGAGTTCGTCACACGCGCGCGCGGCGTCGTCCTTGTGGGGCATGGTCACGCTGAGTCCGGTCAGCCCGAGCGTGCGGACCGCCCGTACCGCCTCCACTGCCTGGCCGGGGCGCACCGGGAACGCGACGAAGACGAAGTCGAGATCGAGCGCGGCGAAGGCGGCATTGTGGATCGCCGGAGAGCGCGAGTGCGCAACGGGGTCGCCGATGATACCGACGACCCGAGTCGAGCCGGCGATCAAAGGACGCCGCGTTCCCGGGCATCAGCGATGTTCCGCTCGTGCTCGTTGAGGGTTTCGGCGAAGGCGTGGTGTCCTTCTTCGTCGGTGAGCACGTAGAACTTGTAGTCGACGTCCGCGGGCGAGACCGCCGCCCGGATCGTCGCCTCGGTCACGCTGGAGATCGGAGTCGGGGGTAACCCCGGATACCGGTAGGTGTTGTACGGGGAGTCGATCCTCTTGTCGGCGTTGGTCGGCTCGGGCGGGCAACCGCCCTTGGCGTAGCACAGCGTGTAGTCGATCTGGAGCAGCTCGCGGTCCTCGAGGCGGTTCTGGATCACCGCGGAGACTTGGGGCAGCTCTTCGGGGATACCGCTCTCGTTCTGTATGAGGGAGGCGACGATGACCGCCTCGTACGGAGTGAGGCCCACCGACGGCGCGTCCTGGAGGCCGGCCGCGGTCGCCTTCTCGTCGAATGTCTCGACCAGCAGCTCGATGATGTCTTCCTCGTCCTGATTCTTGCTCACGAAGTACGTGTCCGGATAGAGGAGTCCTTCGAGGTCGTCTTCTCCTGTGGGCTGGTACTTCGATCTCACCGCGCCTGACCCGGCGACCTCCAGGAACCGCTCGGCGCTCAGGCCGGGAAGCTTGCCGACACGCGCGGCGATGTCTTCGAGCGTGAGCCCCGGCGGGAGGGCGAGTTCATTGCCGCGGGGCGTAGGGCGCGGGCCTCTCTCGAGGGCCGAGATCGCGCCGCGCGCGCCCATGTTCTTCTGCAGGTCGTAAGTCCCGGCCTGGAAGGATCCGCCGCCGGTCACCTTGGCGTAGACCTTGAACGCGAGCGGCGAACCGATCACCCCTTGGTCGGACAGCTCGTCGGCGATCTCCGAGACGCCCCAGTCCTGCTCGACCTCCACGACGACGTCGGCCCCGGTTCCGCTCAGCGGATCGATCTGCCACCAGAACCATCCCGCGGCCGCGACGAACGGGAGGACCAACAGCGCGAGAACCACGAGCACTGCGAGCCGCCGCTTGCGCCGGCGCGTTCGCTCGGCCTGGTGACGGCCGCGACGGGCGGTGCGGCTCAAAGGTGCCCACCGACGGTCGCCGCCCGGGGGTGGAGGGCTCGTACGACGCGGCGGTGGCGCCGCAACCCGCCGCGGTGGTGCCGGCGGTACGGCGTCGTGGGGGGCGGTGGGCGCCTCGCTCGGCGGCGTCCGTGGTCGCGACCCGTCAGAAGGGCCTTCGTTCACCCAGTCGGGCCAGTCGAGGTGGTCGTCGCTCACGAGTGGGAATCCAGGTAGCTCTGGAGGATCAGCGCGGCAGCGAGGTCATCGACGGGCTCGCGCCGCCGCTGGCGCCGCCGCGGTTGGACGCGGCGCGCCATGACGGTCGTGAGCCGCTCGTCGTGCACGGTGACCTCGATCGGCCCGGCCTCGCTCTGCAACGCCTCGACTTCCTCCCGAACTGCCCGAGCGGCCGGGCCCTCACTCCCGGACATCGATCGCGGCAAACCGACGACGATTCGGCCAGCCGCGACCTCGGTGGCGGCGGAAAGAATGGCACGGCGGTCGGCGGCACGTGGGCCCGAGCGCTCCAGCACCCGCAGCGGGCGGGCGACCGAGCCGGTGGGATCGGAGACGGCCAGGCCGATGCGGCGTTCGCCGAGGTCGACGCCGAGCACCCGCCGGGACGGGTCGGGCG
>JBOGFL010000664.1:0-2042 GCA_050743285.1 Acidimicrobiia bacterium | reverse complement strand
AGATACGTGTAGTAGTAGAAGAGCTTGAAGGAGACGACCCGCGTGTAGCTGATCTCGAGCAGCAGCGCGGCGAAGCTGACCAGTAGGATCTCGAGGTGGTAGCCGGGCTCCGAGGTCGACTCGGATGGTGCCGCCGGCTCCGAGCTGGTCGACGACGGGGCCGGGGAACTCGTCGTATCGGTGGCCAAACTCTTCGATCTCCCCCGCTGACCGAGGACGCCCCTAGTGCCGTTCCTTGCTTCGGCGGCAGCCTAGCGGGGGGCTTTCAGCGCTTTCTTAAGCCCGAGATGGCGGTTCTTCAGGCCATTGTGGGTTGCGGCCGCTGAGACCGAGTACCCGGTCGAGCCGGTCGGCGTCGTCGGGGACGTCGACGACCGGGCCGAAGAGGCCTCGGCGGGCCTCGGCCTGCTCCGGAGCCGAGAAGTGCAGGACCAGCGCATGCACCGCCTCCAGTGAGCGCGCGTCGCACTCGTAACGCTGGCCACTCGCGCGGGCCACGTCCCAACCGTGTAGGACGAGCTCATCGAGCGCGAAGATGCCGGCCTGCTGGCCGGGGAGCTCGAGGCCGCCGACCATCGTGGTGCCCGTCCACGCCGCTGGATCCCGCCACGCGTCGGCCAGCGCCCTCAGGTCCCCCGGGATGCGCGCCCGCCAGTCGTCGCCGAGTCGTGACGCGTCGCCCGACGGGGCCCGCGTCGCGTGCTCACCGCCTGCCTTCTCGGCCGCGGCGCGGAACGCGAGCGCGAGCCCGCCGACGTGGTCGAGCAGATCGCCCAACGTGTAATCGGGACAGGGCGTCGGTTCGGGGAGCTGGTCGTCGTCGACGCCGGCAGCGAGGTCGGCCAGTTGGCGGGCGGCAGGTCCCAGATCGGGCTGGATGGCGGCGTCCTTTACCGGCGGCGGACGATGTAGAGAGCCAGCGCAACGATCGCCAATATGACGAGCACCAGAATCAGCCATCCCATCAGTGTCTTCTCCTCGTCAGATTGGTCGCGATCACCTGGCGAACGCGAATCACCCGCGGTGAACCTACACGCTGATTGAGGCCTCACGACGGTAACGGACGCCAGTTTTCGGGCGCGAGCCGACCCCTCGCCCGGCCCTCGTCGATATGGGGTGGATGCGGCGGAGCATCCGCAACGTCGGCATCTGTGATCGTCGTCATCATGACCATCTCCGCGTCAACCGCAGTCTTCCGCGAGAGCCGCCTGATTCAGCCGCGGGTCAGCCGCACTCGTCGCCTCGCCACGCCTCGACGCCCTCCCGTGCCGCGAGTGCCGCGATGCCAAGCGCGGCGAGCGGGTCGGCCCAGCTCCATCCGACGGTGGCGTTGAGCACGAGGCCCATTAGCAGGATCGCCGACAGCCACGAGCACAGGAACGTCTCGGTCGAATCCGCAACGAGCGTCGCGCTGCCGAGCTGCCGGCCGACCCGCCGCTTGGCCAGCGCGAGTGCCGGCATCACCAGCAGCGAAAGGCAGGCGACGACGATCCCGACCAGCGACGTCTCGGGCTCCGTGCTGGTCACGAGATCACGCACCGCCTCCGCCACCACGTAGGCCGCCAGCACGAAGAACGTGCCCGCGATCAGCCGCAGTGCTCGCCGCTCCCGAGTCTCGTCGACCCCTCCTCTTCGCTCCTCGGCGCGGAAGTGCCACACCACCACGGTCGCGGCGAAGACCTCGATCGAGGAGTCGAACCCGAACCCGACCAGTGCGATTGATCCCGCCGCGATGCCGGCCGCTATCGCCACGATGCCCTCGATCACGTTCCAGCCGATCGTCAGATACTCGAGCCGAAGCCCCTGACGACGCAGGCCACTTCGAGCGGGTGCTACCACGCGACCTCCTCGCACCCGTCGTGGTCGTCCGGTTCGACCTGGAATGTCGCGTGTGACAGGCCGTAGCGGTTCCGGAGCAGCTCGCGGGCTCGATCGAGCACTGCGTGCGGATCGGTATCAGCCCGAACCATGACGTGGGCGGACGCGACCTCCATTTCGGAGGTGAGCGTCCACACGTGCAGATCGTGGACGTCGACGACGTC
>JBOGFL010000663.1:0-3514 GCA_050743285.1 Acidimicrobiia bacterium | reverse complement strand
CTCCACGACCGCCAGATACCCTGACGAGTGCCGGTCGAGCTGCGCAGTTCTCTACCACCTTCTCGACCGGCCCCGCCCACGTCGGGCCGGTAGAGAACCGACGAGGCGCTGGTCAGCGCTCTGCCGCACTCGCTGACGAAACGCGATTCCCCCGTTCTGGGAACGCGGCTTCACACCGCTTACTGGTCGACAAACGCCCGATTACCCGTCGGGTCCGCGCGCCGCGTGATCGGGCCTGGAAAGCCAACTCAGCACGCGTGAGCCAACCGTTGGCAGCATCCGGAGACGCCTAGCACTTGGGGGGTTCACGGCAGCTCGGCGGCGATCCTCTTAGCCTCCTCCTCGTCGAAGGCCCGGAGCGTCTCGGTGCGGACGTTGCCCCGGGCGCCAGCCGCGAGCGCGAGCTTCGCCACAGCCTCATCGTCGGGCGCATCGCTGATCACAACGGCGTCGTACTGCCCCATGGTCAGGTAGAAGCTGACGAGCTTCGCCCCCAGCGGCTCACCGGACTTCCTCGTCTCCTCGAGACGCTTGGAGAGGTCCTTGAATGTCCTGATGCCCTGCTCGGTGTACTGGATGAGAGTGATATAGGTCGGCATCGACGGCCCCCGTTTCCTCTTTCTCCCACCCCCCCGGAACCGATCGTACGACTTGCGGGCCGGTCTGGAAACGGCGGAGCGTCTCGGTGCGGACGTTGCGCGGGCGCCAACCGCGAGCGCGAGCTTCGCCACAGCCTCATCGTCGGGCGCATCGCTGATCACGACGTCGTCGTACTGCCCCAAAGTCGGCTAGGAGCTGATGCCCGGGCTCCGGAGCGGGCAGTCTGTGGCCTGGATGGAGTCGAGGGTTGCGTCGCGTGCGATCCGGCTACCGGTCGGCGATGCTCTTAGGACCGAATCTGACAATGCCCGGTCCGCTCGGAGCATGCCGCTTCATCGTGAAGCCGGTTGACGGGCAGCCCGTCACGGAAGGCAGGCGAGATGAAGATTGCAGTGGTAGGGAAGGGCAACGTCGGCGGCGGCCTCGCGGACCTCTGGGAGAAGGCCGGTCACGAGGTGACGAGGATCGGCCGAGAAGGTGGTGACGTCTCAACCGCGCAGGCGGTGCTCGTCGCTGTCCCGGGCGGTTCGATCACCGAAGCCCTGGACAACGTGCAGGGGCTCGAGGGAAAGACGGTCGTCGACGCGACAAACCTGGTCGGCACGGAACCGCCGGCTGGGTTCTCCTCAAACGCGGAATTCCTGAGGTCCAGGACGAACGGCCCGACGGCGAAGTCGTTCAACGTCAACTTCGCCGCGCTCTACAAACAACTCGATGAACCGAGCTCGAAGCCGTCCAACTTGTGGTGCGGAGACGACGAGGCGCGACAGGTCGTCGAGCAGCTGAACCGGGATGCGGGCTACGAGCCGGTGTACGCAGGCCCGCTCGAGAACGCCGCCGTGCAGGAAAGCTTCCTCAAGCTCGTCTTCGCGATCAATCAGGGTGGGCTAGGTCCCTTCTTCTATCGGATGGCACCGCCCGATCGGCTTTGAGCGACCGCCAAGACGCGACCGGAGTGGATCGCAACGAGTTCGGGCGCTTGTCGTCGCCGCGTCGACAGGCCCTGCCCACGTGGGGCCGGTTGAGAAAGCGACGAGGTGCTGGTCGGTCTTCTCCAGCGCTCGGCGACGGAACGCGATTTCCCGACTTCTGGAACGCGGGCTCCTCACGCGCGTGGTCACCCCCGATCGCACTATCACGCCCTCGGATCGGCGCCCGGCATGCTCGAGGCCACGAACCCGTCACCGCTCGCAGTCGTACGGGACGTCCTCTTGCGTTGACCGATACGAACTGCGGCGCGAGGCGCGACATCGGCAGACCTAATTTGGAGGCAGGGCGAGGGAAGCGAGAACCCCAAGCGCCCGTTGCACGCCTCGCTTCGGCCGACGGCACCTAGGGGTCGATCGCCGTGGGCGATGCCGGAGTCCCGACGGCCGCTCCGCAAATGTCTGGTCGGCGTCGACCGCGTAGCAGGTGTTCTCGCTGGAGTCCCCGAGCGTCGAGTCGACATACTGCTGGACCGACTCCACAGAGTCAGCCTCCCAAAGTAACGGCCGAGCCATCCCCGCTTGGGTCGAACTGCAGACCGCGCACGCCCCGAGGTACGTCCTCAAACATGCAGCGGATGAGTTCGCCACGAGAGTCAACGCTATAGGCGAGCGGACCTCTGTTCGCCCGTTGTGATCGGGTTTTCCTAGCGAAGCGAACGCTTTAAGCGTCCTCATCGCAGTGCGCGGTGATTTCTACTCGCTGGCCTTTGTTGTCGACCTCGCGAATTGGTACCCGACACCAGCGTGAACTGAAGAGCCACTCGTCTCGTGTGCGCACAAGGTTCTGGCTGACAGACCCTGTAGGCCCATTAGTCCGGGGGTAGACAACCGCCAGGTCTTCGCGTGAGCATCCCCCGCTTCTCCGGACACCTGCGCTGAGGTGGTAGCACCATCTCGGAGAGGAGTCTGGATGCCGGCACCACACCCGCCTGAGTTCCGTCGGAGAGCGGTCGAGCTTGCCCGGGAACGAGCGAAGCCGATCAGGCAGATCGCGACGGACATCGGGATCAGCGAATCGTGTCTGCGCAATTGGATGGCCCAGGCGGACATCGACGAGGGCAAGCGCGAGGGGCTGACCACGGAGGAGCGCGCCGAGTTGACGCGGCTGCGTCGGGAGAACCGGGTGCTCAAGATGGAGCGTGATCTGCTCTCTCGAGCCGCGGCCTTCTTCGCCCAGGAGAATGTGCTCCCTCGGTGACGTTCGCGTTCATCGAGGCGGAGAAGGCCAACTTCCCGACCCGGTTCATGTGCCAGCAGCTGGGCGTGTCCCCCTCGGGGTTCTATGAGTGGCGGGCCGCGCAGGCCATCCCGTGTCGGCGAGTCCGGGAGAACGCCGAGCTCGTCGTAACGATCCGCGAGATCCACGCGGCGAGCCGGGAGACCCTATGGCAGCCCGCGGGTGACCGCGGGGCTGCGCCTCGGGCTGGGCCGCCGGGTGAACCACAAGCGCGTGGAGCGGCTCATGCGCCTCCACCACATCGTCGGGCTGCATCGCCCCCGCCGGAAGCGTGGCTGCACCCGCCGGGACCCCAACGCCAGCCCGGCGACCGACCTGGTCAACCGGGTGTTCTCGGTGTCGGGCCCGGACCGGCTGTGGTGCGGCGACATCACCGAGCACCCGACGCTCGAGGGCAAGGTGTATCTCTGCGCGGTGCTCGACGCGTGGTCCCGACGGGTCGTGGGCTGGTCGATCGCCGATCACCTGCGCGCCGAGCTGGTCGTCGACGCGCTCGACATGGCCACCTGGCGACGCCGGCCCGCGACGCAGACGATCATGCACACCGACCACGGCACCCAGGGCGGAATCAGGTGGTGGTCGCAACACCTCGACGCGGAGGTGTTGTGGGATGTCAACGAGGCACGAGCGGCAACGAGCGATCCGTGCGATGCGCGGGAAGATCTGGTCGCCGGGTCGGCCTTCGACT
>JBOGFL010000662.1:0-9754 GCA_050743285.1 Acidimicrobiia bacterium | reverse complement strand
CGAACCGGAGTCGGTCGGCGGCGTGGGGGGCGTAGTCGCGGTAGCCCGCGGGTGTACGGGCCGGCGCGGGTAGCACCCCGATGGTCTCGTAGTAGCGGATGGTCTTGGTCGAGACGCCGGTGTGCTGAGCGAGTTCACCGATCTGCATGTGGCTCCGGTCACCTCCCGACCCCTTGACCTTCCACCGTACTGGAAGCCGTACCGTACGGACGGGAGAGGAGGTGGCCATGTCCGAGAGACAGGTGATGGCGACAGGGCTGGTGGCGGCCAGGAGCATCGGCCCGTGGGGTACCGCCGCTCGCGTCGCCGGTGGGGTGGCCGCGCTCATTGGCGCCGCGCTCATCGGGATCGATGTGCTGGACGCGCTGTTGGGTCTGGTTCTGTTCCCGGCGGCTGTCGTCGGTGTGCTGCTGCTTCGCGGAGGGGACGCTCCGCCGTTGCGCTTGACCGGCGCCGCGGGCTGCTGCCTCAACGGCGCGCTGGGTGTGGCGGCGTTCGTGTTCCTGCCCGCAGCGATGCTGCTGTTCGTCGGGACGGCGATGCTGGTGGCTGCCGCCCGCGGGAACGGCGGCTGCGAGCTGTTCGCCGTGTCGAACTGGCTCCGGGGCCGCGACGACCAGATCGCGTGCCCGGTGTTCTCGCCCATCGACGCCGCCGAGGCCCGAGCCCGCCGGGCGTCGCGATGAGCGCCGCCGTTCAGGTCGAGCTCGTCTACTTGGACGAGTGCCCGCACTGGCGCGACGCCGATCGCCGCATCCGCGAGGCGATGCACCGGGTGGGCCTGGACCCGGGCCGGGTGCGCTATCACGGTGTGACGACCACGGATGCGGCCGCGGACTTCCCCGGCTCGCCGACGATCCTCCTCGACGGGCGCGATGTCTTTCCCGCGCCGGCGCCGGCAGGGCCCACGTGTCGGCGCTACTCGACCGAGCAGGGGGTGGAGGGCGCCCCGTCGCTCGAACAGCTCGTGGACGTCTTCACCCGCTCGTTCGATCCTGGGCCCGAAGGGAGGTGACGGTGACGGAACCGCCCGGCGCGGGCTTCGAGACGGATCTCCAAGAAGCGCATCGCCGAGGCGATCGCCGCGTCAGCCACGTCGCTCACCGAGATCTTCGGGGTCGGACCGGTCGTCGCCGCGATGCTCATCGGCTATGCCGGCGACGTCGCCCGTTTTCGCAGCCGGGATCACTTCGCGGCCTAGACCGGCACCGCGCCCATCGAGGTGTCCTCGGGTGGGCGGATCACCCATCGGCTCTCCCGGCGGGGCAACCGGCAGTTGAACCATGCCATCCACATCGCCGCGATCACCCAGATCCGCTTCGCGCACTCGCCGGGTCGCGCGTTCTTCGAGCGCAAGGTCGCCGAGGGCAAGACCAAGAAGGAAGCCGTGCGTGCGCTCAAACGGCGTATCAGCGATGCCGTCTACCGCCAGCTCGTCCTCGACGCCCACGCGAGGAAGGGCCCGGGAGGGCAAGCGGGGACGACTCCTCAGTCCAGCGTCGCCGGCTCCACACCCCGACGGCCGGCTCTTCGGATCAGCCACTCCCGGACCCGAGCCAACGCTAGAACCCGCCGCGCCCCCACGAGAACGCCGAGGTCATCACGCACTCGAACAGCAAGCACAAAGGGGTCTTGACAACAAAGAGGAATTCGATCCGTACGCGCAGGCTGGCTCCTGCGGGTGACGTTCGGCACTCGCGTTCGGTGCGCGGCAGCGACGTACGGAACGCCGACTCGGGCGCGAGCCGCGAGGCCATCGGCACAGCCGTGCTTGCGGAGGTTGCCTGCCCACCACCGGCACTTCTGGGACACGGCGGCGGACTCTCTCCGCACCGAACGGCGGACCTCGGTGGCTTCTGGTCGGCGCCCGATAGCTGCCGCTCGCGTGCCTCAGATCTCGCCTGCGTAAGAGTCGTTCGGTGGCCGGCCGGTGTGTCAATTCGCGGTGGCAGCGCCGGCGTCGGGCTTGATGTGAGCGAACATGCTGCGGCCGTTCCAGGTCGGGAAGGCCCTGACGAGCCATGAGGGACCGTCGAGCTGGATCCGGGAGTCGCGGGCTGCCTCGGCCCAGGAGAGTTGCCCGGCGTGCCACTTCACGAACGCCTCGGCGTCGGCGGTGATGTAGAGGTCTTCGTCCAGACCGGGATACGTCTTGCAGATCTCGGCCTCGCCGTGCTCGAGCAGCAACCAGTACCGCTCGTGGGGCCGGAAGCCCGTGAAGTCCAACCGGATGACAACGCGCTGGTCGGGGAGTCGGTCCCGGCGGAGCGCGTTGCACATGGACCACAGCGCCACGAACGGATCGAGGTTCTCGGGGGCGATCTCGAGCCACCGAGCGCCCCACTGGCCGAGGGTCTCACACACCTTGAACAGGTCGTGGCCCGAGCTCGTGAGCTGGTAGCGGTGACCACGCCCCTGAGCCTTGGGTGCCGACTCGACAATGCCGACGCGTTCGAGCTGCTTGAGCCGTTGCGTGAGGAGCGTGCCGGAGAGCCCGGGCGCACCCTCAAGGATCTCGCCGAAGGTCTCACAGCCCAGATGCAGGTTGCGGATGATCAATGGCGTCCAACGCTCAGCGAAGATCTCTGCACCACGGGCGATCGGACAGTACTGGCCGTAGGTCCTCATAGGCGCAGTGTCCCGCGCCTCCTGACCGGCGTGAAGTCCAGATTCTTTACTTCGAAGTCCAGATAGCTGACTTCTCCTCGGTGCCCCCCGATGTTGCGATGAGTCCATCAACCAGAGGAGGAACGATGACCGCACCAACCACGACGCAGATCCCCGGGTTCCGAGGCGACCTGATCACCCCCGACCACCATGACTACGACGACGCCCGAGCCGTATGGAACGGCACCGTTGACCGCCGCCCTCGACTGATCGCCAGATGCAGCGGCACCGCCGACGTGGCCGCAGCGGTGCGCTTCGCCCGCGACCGCGACCTCGAGATCGCCGTACGAGGCGGAGGCCACAACGTCGCCGGCACCGCGGTGTGCGACGACGGGATCGCCATCGATCTCTCGGCGATGCGCGCCGTCTCGGTTGATCCCGTCGAGCGCACGGCTCTCGTCGAGGGCGGTGCCCTGTGGGGAGATGTCGACCACGCGACACAGGCGCACGGTCTGGCCACCACGGGCGGCATCGTGGGCCACACCGGCGTCGGCGGCCTCAGCCTGGGCGGCGGCATTGGCTGGCTCATGCGGAAGCACGGGCTCACCGTCGACAACCTCGTGGAGGCCGAGGTGGTCACCGCGCGGGGCGAGATCGTGCGGGCGTCGGCCAACGATCACCCCGACCTGTTCTGGGCGCTGCGGGGCGGCGGCGGGAACTTCGGCGTCGTCAGCTCGTTCCGGTTCGCAATGCACCCGGTCGGCCCGACCGTCATGGCCGGACCGGTCTTCTGGGCGGCAGAGGACACCACCGACGTCCTGCGCTTCTACCGGGACTTCGTCACCGACGCGCCCGACGAGCTCGGGACCGTCATCCGCCTCGGCACGATCCCCCCTCTGCCGGTCGTCGAGGAAGAGCTGTACTTCCGGCCAGCCATCGCGGTAGCCAGCTGCTACGCCGGACCCGTCGAGGAGGGTGAGCGTGCCGTCCGTGCGCTCCGCGAGTTCGGGACTCCGCTCGTCGACCTGGTGGGACCCACGCTCTATGTCGACCACCAGAGCGGCATCGACGACACCGTCCCCCATGGCTGGCACTACTACTGGAAAGCCACGAACCTCACCGGCCTATCCGACGCGGTCATCGACATCGTCGCCGAGCACGCCTACGGTGCCACCTCACCGAGGTCGTACGCGGCGATGTTCCACATGGGCGGCGCAGTTGCCCGAGCGCCGCAGGACGCCACCGCCTACGTCGGCCGCGACGTGGACCACAACATCATCGTCGACGCTGCATGGCTCCCGGACCAGGACGACACCGTCGGGGCGGCAGAGACCGCGTGGGCACGAGGTTTCCTCGCCGCCCTCGAACCCCACCGTGCCGGTGTCTACGTGAACTTCCTCGACTCCGACGACGACACGAGCCGCGTCCGCGAAGCCTACGGCGACGACACCTACTCGCGGCTCGCCGAGGTGAAGGCCAAGTACGACCCCGAGAACGTGTTCCACAACAACAAGAACATCCAACCCAGCACGCCGGCGCAGTGAGCCTTTGCTGCATCGACGCGCGTCGCAGACCCGAGACGCGACCGCCCCACAACGCCCGGCTCGACGGCGCCGGGTGTGCCCCGCCGACGCGGGAGCGCTTCTTCTCGCGAGCGCGCCATATCGACGGCTCTGGCGTGAGCTCACGCGTGCGGTCGACGCACAGAACAACACCCCAGCACGTACCGAACGACGACCGTCGCGCGCCCGGAGCCGGCAGGGAGCTTCGTTACGTGCTCCTCATGCGCCCGGTCGTCGGTCCCTCAACGAGTGCCGCGAGCGTGCTGCTCCAGGTGTGTCGAGGAGGCGGTCGTCGTCCACACCACGCGGCGGGCTTACCTGGCGAGTTCGGCTGGTTCATCGAGCCGGGTCAGTTTCTGTGGGTTCGCGATCGCGTAGATCCGGGTGATCTGCCCGTTCTCCACGACGAGGCTCACCGCGGCCGGCTGGTCGTCGAACTGGATCCGGCCTGCAGGCGCGCCGTTGAGCCACATGGTCGTTGTCTCGATCGCGGCCGTCGCCCGGTTCGCGCGTGCGAGCAACTTGGCCACTGGCTCGGCCCCGTGGATCGGAGCGCGAGCGGCGGGTGCAAGCCCGCCACCATCGGTGATGAGGACCACGTCCGGCGCCATGATCTCGAGCAGCTCCTGCAACTGCCCGGTTCGCAACGCGTCCAGGAACCGCTCTACCACGGCCTGCTGCTCCGACCGGCTCACCTGCACCCGCGGCCGCTGAGCTGCCACATGCTCACGTGCGCGACGCGCGATCTGGCGCACCGCGGCCCCGGCCTTCCCGATGGCCTCGGCGATCTCGCCGTACGGCATATCGAAGACCTCACGGAGCACGAACACCGCCCGCTCGGTCGGCCCGAGCGTTTCCAGCACGGTCAGCATCGCGATCGAGACGCTCTCCGCGAGCTCGACGTCGTCTGCGACATCAGGGCTGGTCAGCAACGGTTCCGGCAGCCATTCGCCAACGTAGTCCTCGCGGCGACGCGACAACGTTCGCAGATGGTTGAGCGCTTGGCGCGTGACCACCCGGACGAGGTAGGCCCGCGGGTCATGCACTTGCGAGTGGTCGACGTCGGCCCACCGCAGCCAGGTCTCCTGCAGCACGTCCTCCGCGTCGGCTGCGGAGCCGAGCATCTCGTAGGCGACCGTGAACAGCAGGCTGCGATGGGCGACGAACAGGTCCTCGGTCACGCCGTGGACGCTACGGGGAAATTCTCAGGACGCGCCGCCAGTGGAATCTCGTACGCCGCGGAGAAGCCCTCCGACTCGATCCCGAGCACCACGTTGCCCTTGGTCGAAAAGTTGGCAAAGGCAATGACCACGGTGAGCTCGACCATCGCCGCCTCACCAAGCTGGTCGAGCAAACGCGCCGACAGCTCGTCGGTGACGGTAGGTGGCGTGTGCGTCATGGCCTCGGCGTACTCCATCACGTCCCGCTCCAGCGGCGTGAATACCTCCGACTGCCGCCAGCGCGGCACCTGGCTCGCCTTGGCCATGTCCAGGTTCTGGTTGTGTGCCTGGAAGTAGCCAAAGTCGAGGCACCAGCTGCAGCCAACCTGTGCCGCGACGGCCATGTGCGCGAACGACTTGAGACTCTCGTCGGCCATATCCCACTCGCTCACCTTGCCGCCGAGCTCCAGGGATGTGACGGCGACGTTCGGGTTGTGCGCGATTACCCCGGCGGGTTCGGGCACGACTCTGCCGACCTGTTCGGCGATGCGTCGTGATGCGGGCTCACCATCACGACCGTCGAGGCCATCGATCTCGTCGAGCTCGCCGCTAGAAGCGCCAGCGCGTCGAGCGCGGTGCCCACTCCTCCTCCGTGCCGAACCCGTAGACGGTCTGGGGCGTGATGGCGTACGGCTGATAAGGCGGTGGTCCGGCGGCGGGTGCCCCATACGGAGCATCGAACGCACTGCCGGTGACGGTCACCGGCCACCCGTACTTGGCGTGGTAGATGGCCGCGATCCGCTCGAGGACGTCGTGGTCGGTGACGCGCGCCGCGGTGCCCTCGACGATGAAGTCGATCTCGCCGGTCGATGCCCCGAGGGTGCAGTGGTTGTTCGTGGCGAGATTCCGTCCCTTCCCGGCATCCGGGTTGCTCGTCGTGCAGATCGCCCCGTCGACCCAGACGGCCAGCACGGGCCGAAGGTGCGGCCGCCCGTCGGGGCGCGCGGTCGCGAACCAGTAGGTTCGCGCCGCCGACAGCCGCTCCAGACCGTCGGCCCACGGAATGATCGCGTTCGGATCGGGCGGTTGGAGCGCGTTGTTGTCGTACTGGTAGGTGCAGTTCTCCGTCAGCCGCGGTGCTCGCTCAGCCACCGGTGTCTCCTGACTGCACGCCGCCCAGGGGACCCGGTTGGCGGGACCGGAAGTCGACGATGCCGACCCACGCCGGACGCACCGAGATGCGCGCCATCCGGGTGCTCGGATGATCGATCTGCCGCACGTATTCCTCGCCGTCGTGCTCGCCGAGGTAGCGACGAGCCGACGAGGCGTAATCGGGGTCGACGCCATCGACCTCGGTGACGTCGGCGCGACCGCGGACGAGGAGCACGTCGGGTGGGAACCCTTCCGTGTCGATCGTGATCGCGACCGCCGGATTGGTTCGCAGGGCCTTCAGTCGGCCCGCCGGCCGGCGGATGTGCGGCGCGGAGATGAACGTCGGCATCACCAACGCCTCGCCGTTCCAGTGGAACCAGGTGGGCACGATCCGTGGCGTGCCGTCGACCGCTGCATACGCGACGCGGGCGGGCAGGGTCGAGGCGAGGAGCCGACGGGCCACGTCGGTCTCGAGCAGCTCCAAGTCGCCTTGCGGGAGGGCCATGGACGGCGAAGCCGACATCTCATCTCCTTTGGTCACACTCGCGTAGAATGTTAGGCACATGGCTAACAATACGTTCAAGGCGTTGGGTCACCCGATCCGCCGCCGCATCGTCGAACGCCTCAGCCGAGGGCCGGCGAGTGTGGGCGAGGCGACACGCGATTTCGGCGTGTCGAAGCCGACCGTCACCGGGCATCTCAGGGTGCTCGAGGAGGCCGGCGTCGTCGTACGGGAGATTCATGGTCGCCGCCACGACCTTCGCCTCGCCGTCGAACCCCTCGACGAGGCGAGCACCTGGCTCGACACGCAGCGGGCCCGCTGGACGCGCCTGTTCGACACCGTCGAGGCGTACCTCGGGGAACGGAAGGGTCACGATGACTGAGCCGTCCGAACCGAGCACCACCGTGTGCATCGAGCGGACCTTCGATGCGCCGCCCGGCGAGGTCTTCGACGCCTGGACGAGCGCCGAGGTCATGAAACGGTGGTGGCACGCCGAGCACAGCTGGGAGACGCCATTCGCGGCGGTCGTTCTTCGCATCGGTGGTTCGATTCGGGTCACGATGCGAAACCCGGCCGACGGCACCGAGTACGGCGGCGGCGGCGAGTACACGGCCATCGACCGGCCACGACACCTGGCCTTCACGTGGACATGGGACGGCGACGACGAATCGCGTCGCCAGCTGATCGAGATCGAGTTCGTCGACCGCGGTGAGCGGACGACCGTGATCCTGACGAATCGCGGCGTGCCCTACCCGGACGTGGAGGACCACCGGACTGGTTGGCAGAACGCGTTCGACAACCTCGCTGAGGCCCTTCGTCCGTCGTAAGGGGCCGGCTCGGTGTCAGGAGCCGTTCGGGCGCGCAGCGAAGCATTCCTGACACAAGCCGAAGATCACGTCGTGCTCGACCCGCGGTGGAAACCGGTGCCGGGCGTCCGCCCGGCGGATGGGCCGGCAGGTTGACGATCGGCCGCAGCGCTCGCAGAAAGCGTGGGCGTGATCAACGGGTTCGATCTCGACCCGCGCCCCGCCGGGCAGGTGCAGGAGGCCCACGACCGTCCGGAGCGTGGTGGTCGGCATCCGCTCGGCGACCCGCTCGAACACCTCGTGGATGCTCATGTGGGCGGGACCCGAATGGATGGTGTCCCACGTGGTGAGGCGCTGTGGCGTCACGCGCCGATCGATGAACGACTTCGCCTTCCTGGCAGCTACCCATCGCGCCGACGGCGACGCCGACGACCTACTCGCGCTCTCGCTGCTCTTGGCGCACACACCCTGCGGGCCGCTCCGCTCGAGGACCGGCTTCCCGACCTCGAGATCCGGGCATTCGTAGAGGCCATCCCCGACATCGCCTAGACCCGCGACCGTTTTGCCGACGCCAGTAAGCAGATCCACGAATCGAGACGCGGTTGCTGACATGCTCGCAACATGGCGAGGACCCAAGCGGTCTTCTACCGCGACGAACACGGCGGCGAGCCGGTCGACGAGTTCATCGAGGCGCTGCCACCGAAGCCGGCGGCGAAGATCGACGCGTACATCGACGAGTACCTCAACGGCAAGCGACCGGACGCGCCGCCGCCCGAGTACCCGATCTCATCCCAGCTCGAAGGCGAGCTCCGGGAGCTGCGGCTCCGCTTCGCCAACACCCGCTACCGGATCCTCTACCAACGCTCCGAGAACCTGATGGTTCTACTGCACGCCATCGAGAAGGACACCCGTGCCGTACCGACCGCCGATACCGAGCTCGCCAAGCGTCGAATGGCCGAGTTCAAGCAGCGAATGGAGGCCACCCGACGGGTGCCACCCAGGGCGGCGGGAACCGATGCACCGCCGAGCCGGCGCCGGCAGCGTTGACCGAGCTTATCGAAATCGATAAACTCTGCGCCGTGACCAGAAAGCCGAAGGTTCAAAGCAGCGCCGCCGGGCGGCGGGCCAGTGACGCCGCCAGGGCGCGGGCCCGCCGCAGTGAGCAGTACCGGGAAGCCCGCGATGAGTACACGGCGATCCGCGCCTTGCGCGAACGCAACTGGATCGCCGCGCACATCCGGGAGCGACGCTACGAGCTGGGCCTCACCCAACACCAGGTCGCGGAGCGGTCCGGCACCTCCTACTCGTTCATCTCAAAGCTCGAGCGCGGCGAGCACATCCCGACCATCCCCGTGCTCAAACGCATCCTCGCGGTGCTCGACGAAGAGCTGCTGATCGGCATCGAACGGCGAGGCCCCGGAACCGAGTCCGATCGGGAAATCGCCCCGGTTCCCGAACTGGCGAGCGCCTGACTCCTGCTACTCCATCTGCCTTCCCAATTCAGCGGTCTCCAGCGGCTCGAGCGGACTCCAGCGGTGAACGCACGACGCTGACTTCGACTCCAGCGGTCAGCGGAAGTTGGCATCACCTTGCCAAGGTGAGGGTCGCGGGTTCGAGTCGGGTCGTCCGCTCCACGGAGTCGCAGATCAAGAGATCCTTCGGGGGCCTGTTGCGGGCCTCAGCGATGTCCGTCACCGGACTTGGACACACTTTGGACACGCGATCTCCGGCGGGCCAGCTGCCCATCGACCACGAGGCGCGCGCTTTCATCTGCGGTGGTCGTTCACCGCTACGACGATCGCGAATGGCGGCCTGAGCACAAGGGCTTCGGTGTGTAAGGCGGAATCAGGTGGTGGTCGCAACACCTCGACGCGGAGGTGTTGTGGGATGTCAACGAGGCACGAGCGGCAACGAGCGATCCGTGCGATGCGCGGGAAGATCTGGTCGCCGGGTCGGCCTTCGACT
>JBOGFL010000661.1:0-1505 GCA_050743285.1 Acidimicrobiia bacterium | reverse complement strand
CTCGCCGCCGGTATACCCGGCGCTGGGCTCGTCGAGGACGACGATGGCGGCCAGCCGGGGTGAGTCGGCCGGCGCGAAGCCCGCGAACGACGCCACGTACCGGTAAGGGGGCTCGTCGTAGGGCGGTTTGCGCGCGGTCCCGGTCTTACCCGCCACCGGATAGCCGGGGATCTGCGCCTTGGTGCCGGTCCCGTCGGCGACCACACCTTCGAGCATCTCCGTCATTGCCGCGGCGGTGGTGGGCGACACCACGACGTCCGACACCGGCAGCGGCTCCTCCACGCGCTCACCATCGGGATCGACAGTGGCAGCAACAATTCGCGGTGGGCGGGTCGCGCCCCTGTTGGCGATCGTCACGTACACCTCGAGCATCTGGAGCGCGGTGACCGCCAGCTCGTTGCCGATGGGCTGTGAGGCCATGCTCGTGTCGTTGAACTCCGCCAGCGGGACAACGAGCCCGTCGGCTTCACCTGGTAGCCCGGAGCTTGTCGATCGCCCGAACCCGAAAGCATTGACGTACTCCGAGAACCGGGTCGCGCCGAGCGCGCGCGCGATGAGAATCGTCCCGACGTTCGACGACTCACGGAGGATGTCGCGTACCTGCCACGACGCCGTCGTGTGCAGCTGGAAGTCTTCGAACTCGTAGTCCCCGACCTCGATCGAGTCCGGGACCTCGAACCACGTGTCGGGAGTGACGGCGCCGCTGTCGAGGGCGCCGGAGACGGTCACGACCTTGTTGGTCGACCCCGGCTCGTAGACGTCGGTGACGGGCCGGTTGTTCTCGGAGGCCGGGGCGGGCGCGGCCGGTTCGCCGTTGGCCCCCGCGAGCACCGTCGCCATCGACAAGATGTCGCCGTTCTCCACGTCGACGACGATCGACATCCCGCCCTGCGCGCCCGCATTGTCGACCTCCTCGCTGAGCACGCGCTCCGTCTCGTACTGGAGCAACTGATCGAGCGTGAGCACAAGGTCCGAACCCGGCTGCGATCGGTGCACGTGTCGCTGCGTGTCGGGAATCTCCCGTCCCTGCGGGTCGAGCTCGACGACGACTTCGCCGGGCTGGCCCGCGAGCTGCGACTCGTAAGCCGACTCGATGCCGCCCAAGCCGTCGTTGTCCGTACCGACGAAGCCGAGCAGCGGCGCGGCGAGGTTCCCGTCGGGGTAGCTGCGAGCGCTCTCGGGCTCGAGGTTGATACCGGGCAGCCCCAGCGCCTTGACCTGTTCGGCGGTCGCGTCGTCGACCTGACGGGCCACGTAGACGTACGCCTGCTCGTGCTCTGCGAGGCGCACGGCGAGCTCGGTCTGATCGACGCCCACGATCGGCGCCAGCTGCGCGGCGTAGCCCGCCGGGTCGGTGATCAGGCGCGGATCGGCCGACACCGTCTGCGCCGGTACGGAGAGCGCAAGCGCGTTGCCGTTGCGGTCGAAGATGCGACCACGGGTTGCGGCCAGTTCGACGGTTTGGACGCGCTGGTCGCGGCCGAGCCGCGTGAACCGCTCGCGGC
>JBOGFL010000660.1:0-7599 GCA_050743285.1 Acidimicrobiia bacterium | reverse complement strand
TCGCGCGCGCTCGCCATCTCTACACGCAAGCTGCGCTCGGCTTCTGTCGGGAGCAGAACGTGCCGGGCGAGGACGTCTTCGGCGACTCGGTCGCGCCGGTTCTCGCCGCCGGTCTCGCCGATGTCGTCGCCGAGGACGCTGACCTCGGCGACGGCTTGCGCCTCGACCCCACTCCGGGCCACACGCCGGGCCACGTTTCGCTGTCGATCGAATCGGGCGGTGAGGTCGGGCTCATCACCGGCGACTTCATGCACCACCCGGTGCAGTTCGCCGAGCCCCGGTGGGCCCAGATCGCCGACGTCGACGCCGCGCAGGCGCGCGACACTCGGCAACGATTGATGATGCGCGTGGCGGAGTCCGGCGAGCTCGTGATCGGGACGCACTTTGCGGCCCGTCCTGCAGGCCGCGTCGTCGCGGATGGCACCGCCTGGCGTTACCGTCCGCTCTGATCCGACAACCCGCGCACGCGGCAAACGTCGGCTGAAGGAATATCAGGACCCGGCGACTTCGGCCCTGAGCGCACCCGAGGTGGCGCGCTCTCGTGGGCGGTACGTGAAGGGGTCGTAGCGGAAGATGCGCATGGCGTTCTCGTGGGTCATCTTGTTGACGTCGCCGTCGGGGACGCCGTCGAGCTGCTTGGCAACGGACTCGGGCGAGTTCGGCCAACTCGAGTCGGAGTGCGGGTAGTCGCATTCCCAGGTGATGTTGTCGACGCCGATCGCCTCGCGCTCCTCGACGCCGGCGCGGTCGCTGATGAAACAGAACGTGAAGTGTTCACGCGCCACCTGGCTCGGGAGCCGGTCGCCGAAGTCCTGGTGGGTCCAGAAGCGGTGCTGCTGGTACACGTAGTCGATCCGCTCCAACCAGTACGGCAGCCAACCGGTACCGCCCTCTGAGAGCGCGAACTGGAGCGAGGGGAACTTGCGCAGCACCGGCGACCACAGCAGATCGGTCGCGGCCTGCATGAGGTTCAGGGGCGTGAGCGTGATCAGGACGTCGGCGCGCCCGGTGCGGTCTCGATCTGCGTCGACGACGAGCCGATGTGGAGGCAGATGATCGTGCCCTCGTCCTCGCACGCGGCGAAGAACGGGTCCCAGTGGTCCCCGAAGATGTGGGGCCAACCGAGCTTGAACGGGTTCTCCGAGAAAGTGACGGCGTGGCAGCCCTTTTGCGCGACCCGCCGCACCTCGTCGGCCATGAGCTGCGGGTCCCAGATCGGCGGGATCGAGAGCGGAATGAACCGGCCGGGATGGGTGCCGCACCACTCGTCGATGTGCCAGTCGTTGTAGGCCCGCAGGAGGTTGAGACCCACATCGAGGTCCTTCGAGCGGCTGAACAGCTGCCCGCAGAACTGGACGAAGCTCGGGAAGCACATCGAGCCGAGCACGCCGTTGCGGTTCATGTCCTTGACCCGCTCGTGGATGTCGTAGCAACCGTCGCGGATCATGTCGTAGGACGTCGGCTCGATGTTGTACTCCTCCGGTGGGCGCCCGGCCACCGCGTTGAGACCGATATTGGAGATCTCGGCGCCTTCGTACACCCAGACGTCGGTGCCGTCGTCCTTCTGGATGGACTTCGGTGCGTGGTCCATCCACCTCTGGGCGAGGTGACCCTCGAACAGGTCAGGCGGCTCGACGACGTGGTCGTCGACGCTGACCAGGATCAGATCTTCCGTTCGCATCGCGATACCCCCGGTCTCGCTAGCCTGTCGGGCCCCGAATTGTATAATCACGATTTTACATGACGCGACCGCTCCGCAACCGAGACGACAGAGACGTAGAGAAGGGAGGCGCGATGGACACGGTCCTGCCCGACCCGATGGCGATGCTGTTCTCGCCCGGGGGCGCCGACGATCCCCATCACGCCTACCGCGAGCTCCGCGACCAGTGCCCGGTGGCCCGAAACGAATTCGCGGGCACACCCAGCGTCTCCTTGTCCCGCTACGAGGACGTGTTGTGGGCGATGCGCCATCCCGAGGTGTTCTCGTCCGACGCGGAGGCGATGGTGCTCGGGGAGCAACCCCTCATTCCGCTCCAGGTCGATCCGCCGCAGCACACTCGCTACCGGCGGCTGCTGAACCCGGAGTTCCTGCCCCGTACCGTCGCCCGGATCGAGCCCGACGTGCGCGTGCTCGTCGGCCAGCTCGTCGACGCGTTCGCCGATCGCGGCCACTGCGATTTCCACGAGGAGTTCGCCACCCCACTGCCGTCGACGATCTTCCTGCGCCTCATGGGGCTCCCACAGCGCGACCTCGCCACATTCCTCCAATGGCGCGATGACACCGTCCGCCCCGACGTCGAGCCCGGCGACTTCGAGGCGGCGGCGCGCGTGCGCGCCGAGACCAGCAGGGCGATCAACGCCTACTTCGAGGACGCGCTCGAGGACCGCCGTCGTCGTCCCGACGACGGGCTGCTGAGCCAGCTCGCGACCGCCGAGGTCGACGGCGTGCGCTTGAGCCAGCGGGAGCTGCTCGGGATCTGCCACCTCATGCTCATCGGCGGGCTCGACACCGTCACCGCCACGCTCGACTGCATCATCGTGTACCTGGCCCGCCATCCCGACCGGCGCCGGGCGATCGTCGCCGACCCGTCACTCCTGCCGTCGGCGATCGAGGAGCTGCTCCGTCGAGAAACCCCGGTGATGGTGGTTCCCCGGATCGTGAAGCAGGACGTGACACTGCGGGGCGTCGAGCTTCACACCGGTGACCGCGTGACCCTGCTTCTCGGCGCCGCCAACACCGACGACGCCGAGTTCACCGACGCCGAGGGTGTCGAGTTCGCTCGTGACCCCAACAAACACGTCGCCTTCGGCGGCGGCCACCACCTCTGCCTCGGCGCGCACCTTGCCCGGCTCGAGCTCCGGGTCGGACTGGAGGAGTTCCACCGGCGCATCCCCGACTATCGAATCGCGGAGGGCTCCGAGATCCACTTCTCGCCCGGAATCCGCCAGGCCGATCGGCTGCCTCTCCTCTTCGCGCCCGCGGGTGAGCAGACGTGACCACCGGGGCGGCTGTGCGCGCGGCCGCGGTCGTCGTCGCGTTGGTAGCCGCCGCGTGCACGAACGGCGACGGCGACAGCGACGGAGCATCCCAGCCTGAGAACGGCTCGCAACCCGAGGCGCAGGCGGAGGAGGTGCGCGTCGTGACCCTCAACGTGTTGCACGGGTTGTTCTGCCCTCCGGAGACCGATTACTGCCATGCGCCCGACCGCGCCGAGCTCGTCGCCCGGGGGCTGGAGGAGGCGAGCTGCCCCGAGCTCGTCGGACTCCAGGAGATCGGACCGCGCCAGGGCGAGCTCATCCCCGAGGCGGCCGAGCAGGTCTGCGGCGGGAGCTATGAGGTGGCGTGGCAGGCGGTCGACAGCCCCGACCGAGCGATGGTCCTCACGACGCTCCCGATCACCGATCGGGGTTACCTCGACCTGGCTGCCTTCCCCTGGGAGGCGTACTGGGTGCGGGCGACATCGCCCGTGGGCCCGGTGGATTTCCTCACCACCCATTTCGCCAGCAGCGCCAACAACCCGCCCTGCACCGCCGAGAACTGCCCACCGGTGTGCTCGGCCGGGGTCGACGCGAATCAGTGCAACGCGCTCGAGGTCGCCGACTTCTTCGACGCCCGCCCGGAGGCGACGCTCCAGATCGCCTCGGGAGACTTCAACGCAACCCCCGATGATCCGACGCTCGTCACGTTCACCGACGCCGGCTTCGTCGACGCGTGGCTGGCCGCCGGTGAAGCGGAGTGCGACGCGGCCACGGGCAAGGGCTGCACCGGCGGTCGCTCACGACCGGACAACCCTCTCGACGGTCTCGACGTGCCCGACGGCCGGTACTCGGCCCGCATCGACTTCGTGCTCGCGAAGGCCGCGCCCGACTGCTCCCTCGACGCCGAGGCCGAGGGCTTCTTCGCCGAGCCGTTCGCTGAGCCTTACCGGGGGCTGTACTGGGCCAGCGACCACGCCGGTGTGCTCGCCACGCTGCGCTGCGCGTGACTGATGACGGGCGAGGCCTTCGGTCGCGCCGCTGAGCTCGCCGACGGCGCGCAGTTCCTCGACGACACCGGGTGATGTCAGGCGCGGGCGACGGCGCACCGCTGCTGCGCATCGACGGGTACATGCCGCTCGTCGTGCAACGCCGGGCAGCTGAGGACCTGGTCTTGCTGGCCACCGAACCGGCTGGGGCCCGCTACCACGACGAGCTCGCCGACACCGTCGCGTGCCTGTGGGCCGAACCGCCCGGTCCTCGCCCGCCGGGCGTCGTGCAGTATCTGCACGGCGGCTACGCCATGTGCTCGCTGGGGAGTCATCGCCGCATCGCGGGTCACGTGGCGTGCGTCACCGGCATGCGGGTGCTGCTCGTCGGCTACCGCCTCGCCCCGGAGCATCCGTTCCCCGCCGCCATCGACGACAGCGTCACCGTGTACCGCTGGCTGCTCGACCAGGGAATCGAGCGGATCGTGCTGGCGGGAGAGTCGGCCGGAGGGGGAATCGTGGTGGCGACCCTGCTCGCTCTCCGTGACACCGGTGTCGCGCTGCCCGCGGCGGCCGCAGTCATGTCTCCGTGGGTCGACATGACGGTCTCCGGCCCGTCGATGGAGACCAACGCGCCGAGGGATCTGTTCGTCTCCGCTGACGGATTGCGGGCGCTCGCCCGCCACGTTCTCCAGGATGTCGATCCCCGCGACCCGCTCGCATCACCGATCCTCGCTGACCTGTCCGGTCTCCCGGCCCTTCTCGTGCAGGTCGCGGCGGACGAGGTGCTGCTCGACGACGCGCGCCGCCTCGCGGCCGTCGCTCGAGCCGCTGGGGTCGAGGTGACCTACGACTGCACGGAGGGAATGCAGCACGCCTTCCAACTCGCGGCCGGCAACTTGGCCGCAGCCGACCAGGCGCTCGCCCGCCTGGGTGAGTTCGTCCGGGGACGGGCCGACGACGTCGGGGCGTCCTCTTCTTCTCTCCTGCGCTAGGTTGGCCGGAATGATTGTTCATTCCGGCGCTGGGCGTCGAGCTCGAGCAGCGGACAAACGCGAAGCGATTCTCGCCGCCGCGCTCGGGCTGTTCAGTGAGCGCACGTTCTACGGCACTCCGATGCCCGGCGTGGCGGAGCGGGCCGGGGTGGGCGCGGGCACGATCTACCGGTACTTCGACGGCAAAGAGGCTCTCGTCAACGCGGTCTACCAGCGGTGGAAGGGCGAGATGAAACGCATCCTGGTCGACGCCGCGCCCCGAGATCGACGGCCGCGCGAGGAGTTCGGGCACTGGTGGCGCGGCCTCTGGCGGTTTGCCACCGAGAACCCGGAGGCGTTCGCCTTCCTGGAGACGCATCACCATGCGCCCTATCTCGACGCCGCGAGCCAGCGGCTGGCCGAAGAGATGACGACGACCGCGAGCTCCTTCTTGGAACGGGCACAGGCGGCCGGCGACGTCAGGAAGGCCCCTCCGGAATTGCTCATCGCGCTCGTTTTCGGTGCCTTCACCGGGTTGGCGAAGGCCGCGGGGGTGCGGGGGCTCACTCAGGACGACGAGCGCGTTGCTGAGACCGAGGAATGCGTCTGGAACATGATCCGCGCGTCCTCGGCGGTCGGCGCGAGCAGATGACGAAGGCGAGAAGGGGGTAACGATGGGGCCGTCGAAGACTGTCCTGGTGACCGGGTGCTCGTCGGGGATCGGGCGGGCGACGGCCGAGCGCCTCGCTGCCCGGGGCTGGACCGTGTACGCGACCGCCCGCCAACCGGAGTCGATCAAGGCCCTGGGTGACTCGGGCTGTCGGCTATTGGCCCTGGATGTGTGCGATGAGGACTCCATGACGGCGGCGGTGAGCGACGTCGAGCGTGACACCGGCCCGCTGGACGCGCTGGTGAACAACGCCGGCTACGGCGAGTACGGCGCGGTCGAGGAGGTCTCGCTCGAGCGTTGGCGTCGCCAGTTCGAGACCAACGTGCTCGGCGTCGTGCGCATGGCCCAACTCGTGCTCCCGGGGATGCGCGCGCGGCGGAGCGGACGCATCGTCAACCTCTCCTCGATGGGGGGTCGCCTCGTGTTCCCGGGTGGGGGCGCCTACCACGCCAGCAAGTTCGCGATCGAGGCGCTCTCCGACGCGCTGCGGTTCGAGGTACGGCCCTTCGGGATCAAGGTGGTCGTCGTCGAGCCCGGGTTGATCAAGACGGGATTCGGCGACACCGTGGAGGGGACGCTGGGCTACACCGGCCCGCGGGGCGGCCCCTACGACCCCCTGAACCAGGCGGTCCAGGCTCAGGTTCGGGGCGCCTACGAGGGTCCGATGGGACGCCTCGCGGTCGGCCCCGAGAACGTCGCCAAGGTCATCGAGAATGCGCTCACTCGCCGCCGCCCCCGACCCCGCTACATCGTGACCGCCGGTGCCCGCATGGTGCTCGGCACCCGCACCGTGCTCTCCGACCGGGCCTTCGACGGCTTCCTGCGCACGCAGTTCAAGGTGCCGAAGGCGAAGACGCCATCGGGCTGAGGCCCTGACACGCGCGTCAGGGACACCGTACGATCGGGAGATGCCAGCACCGGGGGAACCCGTAGGCGCAGCCGACGAGGCACCCGGTGGTGTCGCCGCCCTCGCCTCCACAGTCCTGGCCGAGGACGAGGCCCGGGAGACGGCCCAGGTCGAAGCCCGCGACCGGGTGATCTTTCCCGACGACCTCCTGCCCGGTGTGAACGCGCCACCGATGTCGCTGCGCGAAGGGTTCAAGCGGGGCGGGGCGACGATGTTCGTCGTCCTGACGCTGCTCAACTCGCTCGACGAGCTCGAGAGCGCGGCGATCTACGTGCTCGCACCGGAGATCCGCGCCACGTTCGGCATCAGCCAGGGCGCGATCGTCTTCATCGCCACCGCATCGGCGGCGTTCTTCGTTCTCGGCGCCGTGCCAATGGGCTGGCTCTCCGACCGCGTGAAGCGGGTACCGATCGTCGGGTTCTCAGGCCTGTTCTTCGGCTTCTTCGTGTTCCTCTCCGGTTTGGCGACGAGCGCGTTCATGCTGTTCTGGACCCGGTTCGGGACCGGAGTCGCCAAAGCGAGCACGATCCCGGTGCACGGCTCCTTGATCGCCGACAACTACCCGATCGGCGTGCGCGCCCGGCTGGCCGCATTGAACGACATGATGAGCCACGGATGCTTTCTCGTGAGCCCGGTGCTCGTCGGTGCGATCGCGTCAATCGCCGGCGGCGCCGAGGGCTGGCGATGGGTGTGGTTCGTCCTCGGCGTCCCGGTTGCGATCGCCGCGGTCGGTGCGTTCTTCATCAAGGAGCCGCCGAGGGGGCAGTTCGAGAAGGACCATGTTCTCGGCGAGCTGATCGAGGACGAGAACCCAGCCCCGATCTCGATGGAGGCGGCGTTCGCGCGCATCAAGCGGATCCGCACGATCAAGACCGTCCTCGTGGCCTTCTGCGCGCTGGGCTTCGGATTGTTCAGCCAACAGGTGCTGGCGACGCTGTACCTCGACGAGACCTTGGGCGTCACCGACGTGTTCGAGCGCGGCCTGATCCTCAGCCTCAGCGGCGTCGCCGCGCTGCCACTCCTTCCGCTCCTGGGCCGCCACTTCGACCGCACCTACCGCGTCAACCCGGCCAAGGCGCTCGC
>JBOGFL010000659.1:0-1854 GCA_050743285.1 Acidimicrobiia bacterium | reverse complement strand
GTCGTGGAGCTGCGATTCCACACCGACGAAGAGCGCGACGACGCGCTGCCATTGGTGAAGTCGGTAGGCGAACGGCACGAAGCGCTCGCGGACCGCATCCTTGTCTACACATCGAACGGCGAGGTCGACGCCGATCGCCTCGCCCGCGACGGCGTCGCGCCGGCTTCCGTGCTGGTCCGGCGAGCCTCGCTCGAGGACGTGTTCCTCACGCTGACGGGTCGGAGCCTGGAGGAATAGTGGCCACGCCGCTCCTCCTGCGCGCCGTCGAGCACCAGGCGACTGTTTTCCGCAAGTTCTGGCGTGGCTCGGTGATCTTCTACGTGCTCAATCCGGTGCTGTTCTTGGCCGCGATGGGCGTCGGACTCGGTGGACTCGTCGACGAGCGGACCGGTGACGTGGACGGCGTTCCTTATCTCACGTTCATCGCCGCCGGGCTCATGGCCGCCAGTGCCATGCTCGGTGCCACGGCCGAGTCGCTGTGGCCGGTGATGGGCGGCATGAAGTGGCTTCGCACCTACCACGCCATGGTCGCGACGCCGCTGCGGCCGAGTGACGTGTACGCCGGCGTGATCGTCTGGACCACTGTTCGGGCCGCCATGGGCGCGGCGGTCTTCGTCGTCGTGGCCGCGCTGCTCGGCGCGGTGCCCTCGCCCTGGGGGGTCGCGGCCATACCGGCGGCGGCGTTGACCGCCGCCGCGTTCGCCGCGCCCCTCACTGCTTTCGCGGGAAGCCAGGAGACCGACGCCCGGTTCCCGGTGATCATGCGGCTCGGGGTCATGCCGCTTTTCCTCTTCTCCGGGACGTTCTTCCCGGTCTCTCAGCTGCCGACCGGCCTGCAGGCGTTGGCGGTGCTGTCGCCACTCTGGCACGGCGTCGAGCTGTGCCGCGGCGCGACGACGGGATCGATCGGATACTGGGCGGCACTGGCGCACATCGCGGTGCTCGGCGCGTGCGTCTTCGCGGGCTGGCAATGGGGCGCGCGGTCTTTCACGCGGAGGTTGACGTTGTGAGCGCGCTCTTCCTCCATGTGCTCGAACGGGAGATGCTCGCCTACCGGCGCCAGTGGCTGATCTTCCTCACCGGCTTCTTCGAGCCGCTCCTCTACCTCCTCTCTATCGGCGTGGGCGTGGGCGACCTGATCGGTGACGTGAAGGTCGGTGGGGACACGTTCAGCTACGAAGTGTTCGTCGCCCCGGGACTACTGGCGGCGGCGGCGATGAACGGGTCGGTGTTCGACACGACGTTCAACTTCTTCTTCAAGTTCAAGTACGCCCGCAGCTTCGACGCCATGCTCGCCACGCCGCTGCGCACTACCGATGTGGCGCGAGGTGAATTGACCTGGGCGCTGTTACGCGGCTCGATCTATGCGGCCGCGTTCCTCGCCACGATGGCCGTCCTCGGACTCGTGCAGTCGCCGTGGGCGATCCTCGGGCTCCCGGCCGGGATGCTGATCGGCTTTGCGTTCGCCGGCGCGGGGATGGCAGCGACGACCTGGATGCGCTCGTTCGTCGACTTCGACTACGTGAACCTGGCGATCATCCCGCTGTTCTTGTTCTCGGCCACGTTCTTTCCCCTGTCGCGGTATCCGACCGGGCTCCAGTGGGTCGTCGCGGTCACGCCGCTCTACCAGGGCGTGGCGCTCGAGCGGGCGTTCATCCTCGGCCAACTCGAGTGGACGCTTCTCCTCAACACGGCATACCTCGTGGCCATGGGGACGATCGGCCTACGGATCGCCGGCGCCCGCCTGCGCATCCTGTTGCAGCCATGACGGGCGACGATCCGCGCGTCGAGCGCATCCTGGCGCGGATCCGAGAGATCCCGGAGGGGTTTGTCCGCACGTACGGCGACATCGAC
>JBOGFL010000658.1:0-5080 GCA_050743285.1 Acidimicrobiia bacterium | reverse complement strand
GTCGTCATGGCGAGCATCGGTCACATCCGCGACCTGCCGCGTAACGCCCAAGAGGTTCCGAAGCAATTCAAGGGAACCGAAGCCGGCCGCCTCGGCATCGACGTCGAGAACCACTTCCAGCCGATCTACATAGTTCCCAAAGAGAAAAAGAGCGTCGTCAAGGACCTGAAGCACGCACTGAAGAACGCCAGCGAACTCGTCCTCGCTACCGACGAGGACCGCGAGGGCGAGGCAATCTCCTGGCACGTGCTCGAAGTGCTCAAGCCCGACGTCCCGATGAAGCGCATGGTGTTCCACGAGATCACGAAGCACGCGATCGACGACGCGCTCGGGAACTGGCGCAGCCTCGACGAGAAGCTCATCGAGGCCCAGGAGGGGCGGCGGGTTCTCGACCGGCTGGTCGGTTACGAGCTCTCGCCCGTGCTGTGGAAGCGCGTGATGCCCCGCCTGTCCGCGGGCCGGGTCCAGAGCGTCGCCACCCGGTTGATCGTCGAGCGGGAACGGGCCCGCATCGCCTTCCGGTCGGCTTCGTACTGGGACCTCGAGGGCACGTTCCAGGCCGACGAGACCAGCTTTCCGGCCCGCCTGGCCGAGGTCGGAGGCCGGCGGGTCGCCGCGGGCCGTGATTTCGACGCCGCCAGCGGGGCCCTCACCGACGATGCCACCGGGGCCGGAGTCCTCCACCTCGGCGAGACCGAAGCGCGCGCGCTGGTCGGCGCGCTCGACGGGGCCGAGTTCCGGGTCGCGTCGGTGGAGTCGAAGGCCTTCACCGAACGGCCCAAGCCGCCGTTCACCACCTCCACGCTGCAGCAGGAGGCGGGTCGCAAACTGCGCTTCTCGTCGGCCAAGACCATGGCGGTCGCGCAGCGCCTGTACGAGCGCGGTCACATCACCTACATGCGGACCGACTCGACCAACCTGTCGAGCGAAGCAGTGACCGCGGCACGTCAGGAGATCGGGAGCCGTTTCGGCGCCGAGTACCTGCCGTCCCAGCCGCGCACCTTCAAGTCGAAAGTGAAGAACGCGCAAGAAGCGCACGAGGCGATCCGGCCCGCGGGCGACCAGATCGTTGCTGCCGAAGCGCTCTCCGATCTCGACGCCGACGAGCGCCGCGTGTACGAGTTGATCTGGATGCGCACCCTCGCGTGCCAGATGAGCGACGCGCGCGCCAACCGCGTCGCGGTACGCCTCGCGGCAGCCGCCTCCAACGGCGAGGCAGTTGAGTTCGCGGCATCGGGCAAGTCGTACGACTTTCTCGGTTTCCGGCGCGCGTACGTCGAAGATTCCGACGATCCCGCCGCTGACGAGTCCGAGTCGCGCCTTCCTGTGCTCGCCGAAGGCGACCGCGTCGAATGCGTCTCCGTCGAAGCGTCCGATCACGCGACGCAACCGCCGGCGCGTTTCACCGAGGCGTCGCTGGTGAAGGAGCTGGAAGAAGACGGGATCGGTCGTCCGTCGACGTACGCGAGCGTGATCCAGACGATTCAAGATCGCGGGTACGTGTGGAAGAAGGGCAGCGCGCTGGTTCCGACGTGGACGGCCTTCGCGGTCGTGCAGTTGCTCGAGCGTCATTTCGATCAGCTCGTCGACTACAAGTTCACGGCCCGGATGGAAGAAGACCTCGACGTGATCGCCCGCGGCGAGGGCGAATCGGAGAAGTGGCTGCACTCCTTCTACTTCGGGAACGGTCAACGGGGGCTCAAGGAGCTCGTGGGTTCTGATCACCTCGACGAGATCGACGCCCGTTCCATCAACACGATCCCGCTCGGCACCGATCCCAACGGCCGGGACGTTGCGGTGCGCGTTGGTCGCTACGGCCCCTATCTCCAGCGTGACGACGACACCGTGTCGCTTCCGGACGATCTTCCTCCCGACGAGCTCAGCCTCGAGGACGCGGTCGACCGCCTCGAACGGGGCAAGGACGGCGGCCGGGTCCTCGGCCGCGACCCCGAGAGCGGGCTCGACGTCATCGCGCGGGACGGTCGCTACGGTCCTTACGTGCAACTGGGCGAGCTCGTCGACGGCGCCGAGGAGAAGCCGAAGACCGCTTCGTTGCTCAAGGCGATGACGCTCGACACCATGACGCTCCAAGAAGCGCTCGCGGTGCTCGCCCTTCCGCGCGTGGTCGGCGCCGACGCCGAAGGGAAGGAGATCACCGTCCAGAACGGCCGCTACGGGCCCTACCTCAAGAAGGGCAACGACAGTCGGAGCCTCGACACCGAAGAGCAGATCTTCACCGTCACGGTGGCCGAGGCCGAGGCGTTGTTCGCACAACCCAAGCGCCGTCGGGCCCAAAAGCCTCCGATCGCCGAGCTCGGTCCGCATCCCGATTCCGGCGCGCTGGTGAAGGTGCTCGACGGGCGCTACGGGCCGTACGCGACCGACGGGACAACGAACGCGACGCTGCCCCGGGGACGCGACCCGGAGAGCGTCACCCTCGAGGAGGCCGTCGCGCTGATCCGCGAGCGTGAGGCGCGCGGCCCCCGGCGGCCCCGGAAGACCACGAAGCGCACGGTGAAGAAGCGCACCCCGGCCAAGAAGCGCACATCGGCCAAGAAGCGGGCCCCGGGCAAGAAGCGCACTCGGGCGAAGGCGCCGACGGAGACACCAGTCGCCAGTGGCAGCTAGCCGGCCCCGCCGCCGCACAGTCCCCGCAAGGCAAGCCGTGTCGACAGCGCGTCCTACGCTCGTCAGGTGACCGAGGTCGACCGGCCGCGCGGCGAGCAGGCGCCGTTCATCTCCGCCCGCGCCGAAGAGCCGCCCATTCCTCCCGATTCTTTCCGGTTGTTCGGGTCGTCGGCGTTCTTCCGGCTCTGGCTGTCGCAGGTTTTCTCGAGCCTCGGCGACTGGATCGGCCTCCTGGCGATCCTCGCGCTCGCCAACACCGTCTCCGACAGCAACGCCGCCGCGCTGAGTCTCGTGATGGTCGCCCGCATGCTGCCGGGCTTCCTCCTCGCGCCACTCGCCGGCGCGCTCGTCGATCGGCTCGACCGGAAGCGGGTCATGGTCGTCACCGATCTCGGCCGGGCCGCCCTGCTCGTGTTCCTGCCCTTCGCCGACACCTTGTTCCTCCTGGTTCTCGCGTCGTTCGCGCTGGAGCTGATGGCGCTCTTCCGCGGCCCGGCCACCGCCGCCAGCGTTCCGCACCTGGTCCCGAGCGAGAACCTGCCCGGCGCCAACTCGCTCTCACTCGTCGCCGCCTTCGGGACGTTCCCGCTCGGCGCGCTCGTGTTCTCCGGTCTTGCCGGTCTGGCCGGCTTCTTCAACGGCTTCGACGCGCTCGCGCCGCTTCAGCTCGATCGGGAGTCGATCGCGTTGTGGTTCGACAGTGGTGCATTCATCGTGTCGGCGCTTCTCACCCTCACCCTGCCGATCCCGCGCGATGAATCGCGTGCTGGCCAGCCGATCGACTGGACCCAGACCTGGCGTGATGTGATCGAGGGATTGCGCTTCCTCGCCGGTCACCGCCTTGTCCGGGCGGTGATCGTCGGACTCGCCGGCGGCCTCCTCGGCGGCGGCATGATGATCCCGCTCGGTCCGGTGTTCTCGACCGAGGTGCTCGGCGAAGGCACCTCGGGCTTCGGCCTGCTCATGTTCTCGCTCGGACTCGGGGCCGCGATAGGCGTGATCACTCTCGTCGCGTACCAGGCGCGCGCCCCGCTGGAAACGATCTTCTGGGCGGCCGTCGTCGGCACCGGTGCGGGGATCATCATCGCCGCGAGCTTCTCCGCGCTCGTCGCGTCGATGTTTGCCGTCGTCTTCGTCGGCGCATGCGCGGGCACGGGATACGTGGCGGGATTCACGCTGCTCCAACGCAACTCGGCCGACGAGGTGCGCGGCCGGACCTTCGCCGCGCTCTATACGCTGATTCGGGTGTGCCTCTTGCTCTCGCTCACGGTGACGCCACTTCTTGCGAGCGCGTTCAGTGAGGTGTCCAAGTTACTGTTCGGTGATGCCGCGATAGAAATCGGTGGCCAGAGGATCTTGTTGCCCGGTGTGCGGCTGGCGCTGTGGCTCGGCGGCACTATCGCGCTCCTTGCCGGCCTGGCCGCCCGCCGCGAGCTCATTGCCGCGCACCGGTCGGACGAAGCGGTGCCGGAGTCGGTGGGAGACCAGGCGGCGTGACCAGGCGCGGGCGCTTCGTGGTTATCGAGGGCGCCGACGCGACCGGAAAGTCCACGCAGGTGGCGCGGCTGGCGGCGAGGGTCCGTGAGCACGGGGTCGAAGTGGTCGAGACCTTCGAGCCGGGGAGCACCGAGGCCGGGCGCGCCATTCGCGAGTTGCTGCTTGCCGGCGACCGGCAGATCGCCCCGTCGACGGAGGCCCTGCTGATGGCGGCCGACCGCGCCCAGCACGTCCAGGAGGTCGTGCGGCCGGCGGTCGAGCGCGGCACGGTGGTCGTCAGCGACCGCTACCTGCCCTCATCACTGGTGTACCAGGGCGTCGTCCGTGGTCTCGGTGCCGACGCGATCGGCGACATCAACCGACTGGCGACGGAAGGTCTCGAGCCCGACCTGGTGGTCGTACTGGACGTTGCCGACGACGCCGCCGAAGCGCGGCGGGCGTCCGACGCCGACCGGTTCGAACGCGAGGGCGCGGGGTTTCAGCGTGAGGTCCGTCGCGCCTACCGGGAGCTCGCCGAGAAGGAGGGGTGGGTGCTCGTCGACGCCAACGGCTCGATCGAAGAGGTTGCCGGCCGGGTGTGGCGGGCGGCCGAGGGCTGCCTCGAATGACACGGATCGAGGCCATTCCGGGTCAGGAGCGCGCAGGAACACGGCTCGAACAGGCGGCCGCCCGGCCGGTGCACTCGTATCTCCTCACCGGGCCACGGGGTTCGGGCGTCGAGAACGCGGCGCGGGCGCTGGCGGCGGCGTTGGTCGCGCCGGACGGTGACGACCGAGTCCGCGAGCTCGTTGCTCGCAGCGTGCACCCCGACGTCGTCGAGTTCGACCCGCCCGAGTCGCAGATCCGGGTCGAGGCGGCGCGTACGATCGTCGAAGAGGCGCACAAGAGCCCGATCGAGGGCGACCGCAAGGTGGTGCTGCTCCTCGACTCCGATCGGTTGAACGAGGCCGCGGCC
>JBOGFL010000657.1:0-5479 GCA_050743285.1 Acidimicrobiia bacterium | reverse complement strand
CTCGGGGGCAGCCACAGCGTCTGGCTGGCCGAGGAGGACGGGGAGCTCGTCGCGCTGTCGACCCGGGTGCCGGGTACCGCCGACTGCTATGTCGACGACACCGGCACCATCGGCGTGTTCGAGGACTGCGAGGGCAACGACGTTCGCACCACGCAACTCGACCGCTACCACCTCTCGGTGAAGCCGGACGCACCGATGCAGGGCGCGCTGCTCGTCGACTTCGATCGCATCACCCAGGCTCCCGCGAACGTGGAGCCGTAGGCGCGCGTCACCCGCCGAGGCGGCGTAGCGGCGCCCACGCGAGGAGCAGGCGCTTCTCGCCCTGGTCGCGGAAGCGCACCACGGCTTCGGTGCTCTCGCCCTCGCCCTGGATCTCGAGCACGACGCCTTCGCCGAACGCGTCGTGGGCGACGTCGTCGCCGACCTTCACCGCAGGGATCGTGAGGCCGGGCGCCCGGACGGCCACGTCGCTGCGCGCCGAGCTCCGGATCGCGGCATCGACGACAGCTTCGCGGTGCCCCGACGCGCCCGCGGCGCGAGTGTTGCGGTCGTCACCGCGCGCGTGCACGAGCTCCGCGGGAATCTCCGAGAGGAACCGGCTCGGCGGGTAGTAGTCGGTGTTGCCGAACAGCATGCGACACCACGCGTGGCACAGATAGAGACGCTGCTGGGCCCGGGTGATCCCGACGTAACAGAGGCGACGTTCCTCTTCGAGCTCTTCGGGATCGCCGAGGCTCCGGAGGTGTGGGAACACGCCGTCTTCCATCCCCAGCATGAACACGATCGGGAACTCGAGGCCCTTGGCCGCGTGCAGGGTCATCAGCGTGACCGCGGAGGTCTCCTCGTCGGCTCCTTCGGACATGTCGGTGTCGGTGACGAGCGAGACGGTCTCGAGGAACGCCTGCAGCCGCTCGACGCCGGTCGGGGAGTCGGCGTCGCCACTGGTGTCAAGTTGCTCGTCGAACTCGCGGGCCACGCCGACGAGCTCCTGAAGGTTCTCGACGCGCGACTCGGATTCGATCGTGTGCTCGGCCTCCAGCTCGGCCTGAT
This sequence comes from Acidimicrobiia bacterium, assembly GCA_050743285.1. Classification (GTDB taxonomy): domain Bacteria; phylum Actinomycetota; class Acidimicrobiia; order IMCC26256; family JACDBD01; genus JBOGFL01. The sequence goes on along the minus strand of JBOGFL010000657.1, from coordinate 4,429 downwards.
AGCCGGTGAGCTCGAGCATCCCTTCGACGGTGGCCGCGACCCCGTGCTCGGTCCGCTGCTCGATCTGCTCCATCACCTCGAGGAGATCCCGGGCGCCGCCGAGCGCCTTGCCGCTGACGCCGGCCGCGGCCGGATCGCCGAGTGCGGCCCGGAACGTGATGCCTTCGGCGCGGGCGCGGGCCTCGATCTTGGCGACCGACGTGTCGCCGACGCCGCGCCGCGGGGTGTTGACGATCCGCCTCCACGACACCTCGTCGTCGGGGTTCACGATCGCACGTAGGTAGGCGAGCGCGTCCTTCACCTCGCGGCGGTCGTAGAACTTCACGCCGCCGACGACGCGGTACGTCACGCCCGCCCGAACCAGCGCCTCCTCCATGACTCGGCTCTGGGCGTTGGTCCGGTAGAAGACGGCCATGTCGCCGTAGCGGTGCCCGTCCTCGGTGGACAGGCGCTGAAGCTCGGCGGTCACGAAGTTGGCCTCGTCGTGCTCGTCCTCGGCCTGGTAGCGGGTGATGAGCTCGCCCCCGGCCTGTTCGGTCCACAGGTGCTTGGGCCGGCGGGCGGCGTTGTTGGCAATGACGGCGTTGGCGGCATCGAGGATGCGTTGCGTCGACCGGTAGTTCTGCTCCAGCACCACGATCGAGGCCTCGGGAAACGCCTCCTCGAACCGCATCAGGTTCCGGTAGTCAGCACCCCGAAAGCGGTAAACGCTCTGATCTTGATCGCCGACGACCATGACGTTGCGGTGTTCTTCGGAGAGGCGGCGGACGAGCTCCCACTGGGCGAGGTTGGTGTCCTGGAACTCGTCGACGAGCACGTGGGCGAAGCGCTTGCGCCAGCGCGCGAGCACGTCGGGGTGCTCGCGGAACAGGCGCACCGCAAGAACGAGGAGGTCGTCGAAGTCGGCGGCCGACGCCTCCTCGAGCCGGCGCTGGTACTCGGTGTAGACGGAGGCCAGCCGCTTCTGAGGCGGTGAGTCGGCGCGCGCCGCGAACTCGGCGGGACCGATGAGCTCGTTCTTCAGGCCCGAGATGGCGGCGTGCAGGCGGCGGGGCGGGAACCGCTTCGGGTCGAGGTTCAGGTCGCGCCGCACGTAGTCGACGAGGCGGGTCGAGTCGGCAGTGTCGTAGATCGAGAACGACGACCGGTAGCCGAGGTGCTCGGCCTCGCGGCGGAGGATGCGCGAGCACGCGGAGTGAAACGTCGAGACCCACATGCGCTGCGCGACGGGGCCGACGAGACCCGCTACCCGCTGCTTCATCTCGTCGGCGGCCTTGTTGGTGAACGTGATCGCGAGCAGCGCGAACGGCGACACGTCGCGCTCGGCGATCAGATAGGCCATGCGGCGGGTCAGGACCCGGGTCTTGCCCGACCCGGCGCCGGCGACGACCAGCACCGGTCCATCGGGAGTGGTGACCGCTTCGCGCTGGACCGGGTTCAGCCCGTCGAGCAGCGCGTCACGGTCGGTCACTCTCCGATCGTACAAGCGCCATTCCGCGCTGCCGTCCACCGCCCTGCCGCGTTTGGCGTCGCAAAACGAGTCGCTGCCTACGTCCTGCGACGCCAAAGGCGACAGGACGGAACTACTGGTCGTCGACGGGCGCGAGCGTGAGCTCGGCGGTGTTGTCGTCGGCGGACGCGGCCGGCTCGCGAAGGGAGCGGAGCAGGCGGGTGCGGTCCTCGTTGAGAGCAACGGTGAAGGCACCCGAGCCGGCGTCCTCGACCAGCGCGTAGTAACGCTGCCAGTCCCGCTCGAGGGACGGCGCGCTGGGGTCCGAGCCCTTCGGGAGCCGACGGAAGCGCATCCGGTCGGTGTCGAACAGCCAGACGCTGTGGGCGGAGTCGATGCGGTGCATGGGAAGAGGAGAAGAGGGGGCAATGGTCGCCCACTCGCTGGTTGCAAGGATAGGAGCCATGATGACATTCCTCACCATCCATATTGAGATCTCGCGCCAGAACGTTGACGGTCCGTCAACATTCGAGCAGCAATGTGACAGGGCCGTCATTGATCAGCTCGACCGCCATGTCGGCCCGGAAACGCCCGGTGGCCACCGTGGCCCCGAGGTCGCCGAGCCGGGCCGCGACGGCCTCGACGAGGGACTCGGCCTGATCGGGGGCGGCGGCGGCGATCCACGACGGGCGCCGACCCCGGCTGGTGTCGCCGTAGAGCGTGAATTGGCTCACCACCAGTACTGAACCGCCAACCGAATCGACGGGCAGGTTCAGCGTGCCCCGGGCGTCGTCGAAGATCCGGAGGTGCCACACCTTCTCGGCCAGGGTGTCCGCGGTCGCCTCGGTGTCGTCGTGCGTCACGCCGATCAGTGCGCAGATGCCGGGACCGATCTCGCCCACCACCTCACCATCGATGCGGACCCGGGCCTCGGTCACGCGTTGCACAAGCGCACGCACCGGCTCACCCTACGCTTCGGTTTCGTGGGCGAGCGCCCGCGCCGCAGGTAGCCTGCGGCGCAGCGAGCTGCACCCGAGCGGAGCGGGAAGCAATGATCGAACCCAAGCTCAAACGCGCCATCGGGCAGATGATCAAGGGCGTGCAGGTCGTCGGCGCCGCACACGACGGGGTCGTGCGAGCCTACTGCTCACACTGGATCAGCCAGGTCGCGTTCGAAGAGCCGATCGTCATGGCCTCGATGTCGCCCAAGCACGACACCCATCCGCTGGTGGTCGCGGCGGGCCGCTTCAGTGTCTCGATCCTCGCCGCCGACCAGGTCGACGCGGGCCAGTACTTCTCGTACCCGGGGCGACGGTTCCACTACATCGCCACTGAGTACCTCGAGCTGGTCGACGGATTACCCGTCGTTCCCGACTGCATCGCGTGGCTCCACTGCGACGTGCTCGAACGCAAGCCCATGTTCGACCACGAGCTGTTCTTCGCGCGCGTGACCAACTTCGGCTACGGCCGGTTGCGCGAACCGCCGTTGCTCTACTCGGCGCGCCACGGCTGGCGCGTGACCGGCGGCAAGGCCCGCACGCCGGGCGATTCGATCCGGGACCGCCTGCTCGCCCGCGTGCAGGAAGTCGGCTTCGAGGTGGACGCGTCGGTGTCCGACGACCCCGAGGACTAGCCGGGCTCAGTATCCCTGGAGCCGCTCCTCGGCCCATGACCAGGGGAGCAACCCGGCCCCTTGGTCGGGCGGAACGATCCCGTACCCCGGCATGTACGGGCGGTCGGCGGAGGCTTCTACTCCCACTCGATGGTGCCGGGCGGTTTGCTGGTGATGTCGTAGGCCACGCGGTTCACGCCCGGAACCTCGTTGATGATGCGGCTCGCCATCCGCTCGAGCACATCGGCGGGCAACCGGGCCCAGTCCGCGGTCATCGCGTCGTCGGAGGTCACGGCCCGGATCACGATCGGATACGCATACGTGCGGTCGTCCCCCATGACGCCGACGGTGCGCACCGCGGGGAGCACCGCGAAGCTCTGCCAGATCTGCCGGTAGAGCCCGGCGCGTCGAATCTCCTCCACCACGATGGAGTCGGCTTCTCGCAGTACCTCGAGCCGCTCGGGTGTGATCTCGCCGACGATTCGCACCGCGAGGCCCGGCCCCGGGAACGGCTGGCGCCACACGATCTCCTCGGGCAACCCGAGCTCCTCACCGACGCGCCGCACCTCGTCCTTGAACAGATTCCGCAGCGGCTCGACCAGCTCGAAGCGCATGTCGTCGGGGAGACCGCCGACGTTGTGGTGCGACTTGATGGTGGCGGCGTCTGCGGTACCGGACTCGATGACGTCGGGGTACAGCGTGCCCTGCACCAGGAAGCGGGCCTCGCGGTGCTCGCGCGCCACCTCCTCGAACACCCTGATGAACGTCTCGCCGATCGTCTTGCGCTTCTCCTCGGGTTCGACGACGCCGGCGAGCGCTTCGAGGAACCGTTCGGCCGCCTTCACGTGCACGAGGTCGACCTGGAACTGGCGTCGGAACGTCTCCTCGACCTGCGCCGCCTCGTCCTTGCGGAGCAGGCCGGTGTCGACGAAGACGCAAGTGAGGTTGTCGCCGACCGCCTTGTGCACGAGGGCGGCGGCGACCGCCGAGTCGACCCCGCCGGACAGGCCGCACAGCACCCGCTCGTCGCTGACCTGGGCCCGCACCTCGGCGACCGCCCGCTCGATGATCGACGTGTTCGTCCATGACGGCCGGCAGCCGGCCACGTCGTAGAGGAAGCGCTTGAGGATCTCCTGGCCGCGGTCGGTGTGCGCGACCTCAGGGTGGAACTGCACGCCGTACAGCACCCGGTCGCGATCCTCCAGAGCGGCCACCGGTGACCCACCGGTGCGCGCGGTGACCGTGAAGCCGGGTGGCGCCTCGACAATCGAGTCGCCGTGGCTCATCCACACCTGCTGCTCTACGGGCAGCCCGGTGAAGAGCGGCGATCCTGACTCGACCGCCAGCCCGGTGCGGCCGTACTCGCC
>JBOGFL010000656.1:0-4362 GCA_050743285.1 Acidimicrobiia bacterium | reverse complement strand
GCGGTACCGTCCCTCGATCTCCGCGGCCATCTCGAACGGGTCGACCGCCTCGTGGAGCATGTCGCCCGCGCTCAGATCAAGGAATTCGCCGACGATGTTGGTCCGAGCCACGTCGAGGTCGTACTCGCGTTGGCCGTCGGAGAGCCCGGAGGGATGGAGCTCGGCGGTCTCGGCATCGACCAGGTAGGCGGCGAAGGCGCCGGCATCACGGCGGAAGAGGGTGTTCGACAGGGAGACGTCGCCCCAGTAGAAGCCGACGTTGTGCAGGCGCACCAGCAGCAGCGCGAGGGCGTCGACCAGGCGGTTGGCGGTGTCCGGGCGCAGGACGCGCGTGAACAGGGCGCGATACGGCATCGAGAAGCGCAGGTGCGAGGTGACCAGCGCCGCGGGAAGCGGTTCGCCGTGGGCGTCGGTGCGCCCGGCGATCACGGCGACCCGGTCGACGCAGGGGACGTCGAGGCGTGCGAGGTTTCCGAGCATGTCGTACTCGCGCTGCGCCATCTCGGCGGTGGTCTCCTTCACGGCGACGACGCGACCGGAGAGGTCTGCGAATCGCACGAGGTGCCGCGAGAGACCCTTCGGGAGCGAGACGATGTGCTCAGAGGGCCACTTCGCGAGAGACGTGGACCAGGGGAGGGCGAGCAGCCCCGGATCGATCTTGCTGGCGGTGATCCGCAGCGAATCGTGCATGACGCTCCCTGGGTGAGGGTGGAGGACGAAAAGACGCGGCGCAGGTGACCGAAGTCAGCCTGCGCCGCGTCTGTGGATCCGATCAGGCGGAGACGACCGGCTTGTCGTTCAGGCGCTCGCCCGACTCGACGTCGAAAGCGTGCACGTGACCGGCGTTCGCGGCCAGCGTCACCGTCTCGCCCGCGTTCGGGTGGTTGCGACCGTCGACACGTGCGACCAGGTCGGCGCGCTTGCCGTTGATCTCGGTGTGACCGTACAGGTAGCCGTCGGCGCCGAGCTCCTCGACGAGGTCGACCGTCACCGAGAGGCCCTTGCCGTCGGCGGGGCCGACCGAGATGTCTTCGGGGCGGACGCCGACCATGACCTGTGAGCCGGTGGCGCGGCCGACGGTGTCGCGGTCGAGAGGCACGACCTCGGTGCCGAACTGCACTCCGCCGTCTGCCAGGTCAGCGGCGAACAGGTTCATGGCAGGGGAGCCGATGAAGCCGGCGACGAAGAGGTTGTTCGGCTTCTCGTACAGGTCGCGAGGCGAGCCGACCTGCTGGAGCAGGCCGTCCTTGAGGACCGCGATGCGGTCGCCCATGGTCAGAGCCTCGGTCTGGTCGTGGGTCACGTAGACGGTGGTGACGCCGAGGCGACGCTGCAGCGAAGCGATCTGCGTACGCGTCTGAACGCGGAGCTTGGCGTCGAGGTTCGACAGCGGCTCGTCCATGAGGAACACCTGCGGCTGACGGACGATCGCGCGGCCCATCGCGACGCGCTGACGCTGTCCGCCGGAGAGTGCCTTCGGCTTGCGGGTCAGGTAGTCCTCGAGGTCGAGGAGCTTGGCGGCCTCGAGCACGCGGGTGGCGCGCTCTTCCTTGCCGACGCCGGCGATCTTGAGTGCGAAGCCCATGTTCTCGGCAACGGTCATGTGCGGGTACAGCGCGTAGTTCTGGAAGACCATCGCGATGTCGCGGTCCTTCGGCGGGACGTCGGTCACGTCGCGGTCGCCGATGAGGATGCGGCCGGCGTTGACCTCTTCGAGGCCGGCCAGCATGCGCAGGGATGTGGACTTACCGCAACCGGAAGGTCCGACGAGGACGAGGAACTCGCCGTCACCGACTTCGAGGTTCAGCTTGTCGACGGCCGGACGGGTTCCGCCGGGGTACAGACGGGTAGCGTCATCGAAAGTTACAGATGCCATTTTTGTTTCTCCGTCACCGGCAGGTACGTGCCGGACGATCCGTAGTGATGAAGCGGTGAGATCAGTCACCGTGACCCGTCATTGGGTCGGAATCAGTATGACATGAACAGCGGTACCTGGGTATTTCTCAGCCTCAATGGCTAGCATCGAACTCGGCCGCGCGCAGCGGCGATCGTCGCCGAGCGGCGGTAGGGGCCAACCCGGACCCCCGGAGACTCACAAGAGGAACGATGTCGAGCGACGAAACGCCGAACGTCCCCACGCCTCGCAATTCTCGCGAGGTCGTACGGGAGAAGGCTCAGAAAGTGCACGCCCAGCAGTCGAGGGCACGTCTCATGCGACGGATCATCATCGGTGCTGTCGCGATCGTCGCCGTGGGGGCGATCGGCACCGCGGTGACCCTTGCCGTGTCGGCACAGGTATCGAAGCCGAAGCTCACCCCGACCGGGATGGAGTCGGATGGCGTGGTCGTCACCGACATCACCGCAGTCGCAGGATCCGACGAGGTTCCGGCCACGCCGTCGGCGGAACCGACTGACGCGGGGGCCTCAGCTGAGCCGACGCCTACATCGACTTCTTCCGAGAAGGTCGACATCCACGTCTACGTCGACTACCTCTCGCCGGATGCAGGAAAGTTCGAGCGGGCCAACGCCCGTCAGTTCGCCGGTTGGATCAGCGAGGGTGCGGTCACGGTCAGTTACCACCCCGTCGCGCTGCTCACCGCGAGCTCGAACGGCACCAAGTACTCCCTGCGGTCTGCCGCGGCCGCGGCCTGCGTTGCCACCCACTCGCCTGCGCAGTTCTATGCGTTCAACCACGATCTGCTCGATGACCAGCCCGAGGTGGGTAGCGACGGGTTCTCCGACGAGGAGCTGGCGAACCTCGCCGGAGCAGTGGGCACCGACAATACCAAGGCCGTCCGCTCGTGCATCGAGAACGGTGACTTCGTCAGCTGGGCGAAGGATGCCACGACGCGGGCGCTCGATGGACCGCTCGCCGGTTCCAAGGACCTGATGCTCAACACGGCGCCCATGATCGTCGCGAACGGCGAAGCATATGTCGGCGCTCTCGACGACCCCGCTGAGTTCTCGCAGTTCGTGCTCAGTGTGGCGAGCGACGCATCACGCGCCACGCCCACGCCGACGCCGACGGCGTCGTCCACGCCAGCCCCGTAAGTCGAAACGGGGTCGATGTCATCACTAAGCTGATGGGTGGCATCCGCCGACTTGGCGCAATTGGTAGCGCACCGTACTTGTAATACGGGGGTTACGGGTTCGAGTCCCGTAGTCGGCTCTCGGATCCCCTACAGCAGTCAGGGGTGGCGGATCTCGCCAGTTCACTGTTTCCCGGACTCGGCGGAGTCGGGAGCGTGTTCGCGAGCGCAGGAGACGGCGGGCCCCCAGCAACCGAGCCGCCCGCAGGTCTCTGGGGCGGTCTGTTCCACGACAGTTGAGGACTTCAGGGTGATTGACGCGGGGCTTCGTTCTGGGACGGGGTCAGCGCAGGCCGTCTTCGCAATTGCTCCCTGGCCGTGCTTCTGTCCACAGCTCGTACTCGCGCCCGTTGCTCGTGTCGATCTGCCACGGTGGAAACTTGATGTAGCGTTCCGTCGCGAGGCCCCATGAAGCGTCCGCCCGTGTCGACGCGGGGTCGTCCGCGGGCAACTCATCTTCCGTCGTCCAGTGTTCCGCCGGGTGGTTCTTCGCCCATTCATAGATGAGCTGACCTGTCCGGGACCAGTCTCGTTCGTTCATGCTCTTGGCGATGTCGGCGGGCATCGGCAAGCGTTTCGGAGTGCGGTAGTCGTACGTGCAGGCGTACGTTTTCCCGTCGTCGCCGACATAGCTCAGCGAGATCGTCACGTTGGTCGTGAGCCAAGGCCTCTGGCCCATGACGAAAATGGTGACGAGGGCGAGGATGACGACCACGGCGGTCGCGGTGATCGCGATCAGCCATCGCGTACCAGGACGCAGCCGCCGAGGCGGAGGTGACCAGGATTCGATCGACATCAGATCCATCGTAGTGAGGCCGATACCTGTTCCTCGGCTCGCTTCCAGCGTCACCGCGAGCTCCGTGACGTCCGTCCTACGGGGGATGTGACTGCCCGTGCCTGTGCGTACCGTTGTGCACATGACCGAATCAGACGACACGTCGAAGAAGAAGTCAGGCCTGGGCGTCGCTCTCGGGATCGCGATCGGTCTTCCGGTTGGCGCTGGGGCAGGGATGCTGCTCTTCGACAACATCGGTCTGGGCGCTGCGCTGGGCCTCGCGTTGGGTGTCGCGTTGGGCGCCGGGTGGGAGTACTCCGGGCGGGGCGAGAAGCCCGAGTAGTTCGCTGTCGCGTCCCTGCATCTCCGCGGCTAGGCTCCGCTCATGAGCGAGCCGAACGCCGAGCCTTCCCTGATCCAGCAGCGGATGGCTTTGCAGCGCAGGCGCAGCTGGGCCATCTACACGATCGTCTTCTCGGCTCTGATGCTGGCCGGCTC
>JBOGFL010000655.1:0-2082 GCA_050743285.1 Acidimicrobiia bacterium | reverse complement strand
GGTCCACTGGTAGCGGGCGTAGATGTTTCCGCCCGCGATTTCGCCGGGGAACGTGTATTCGACCCAGATCGATCCCTTTTCTTCTGCCGAGAAGGGTAGCCGCTCGCCCGGCACCAGGCCGAGTTGCGGGTCGTCCGCCTTGGTCTTCGGGTCGAGCAGCTGCAGGTTCAGCCCGACGTCGAGCGAGTCCCAGAGGTAGGCGCTGAAATCGAGTGAAACCCCCTCGATCTCGGCGTCACCCACATTCGCGACGAGAATGGCGAACAACGGGCCGGGATCGGTGACTTCGATCTGGTAGTCCTTCCATTCCATCTTGAACGCGGTGAGATTGAGCGTGTATCTCCCGCCCGCAAACCGGCTCTTGAAGCCCAACTCGTAGTTGTCGAGAAAATCGGGATCGTAGTCCGCCGGCAGCACGGTGCCCGGGCGGACGACGTTGCGTCCGCCGGCGCGGAAGCCGTCGGAGTAGAGCGCGTACACCATCGCGTCGTCGTTGATGTTGTACTGGACGGAAACCTTCTTCGTGAAGTCGCTGGTCGATTCCTCGGCCCTGCCGAGGTTGGAGGTGAAGTTGCCATTCGGCTGCTGCGTGAAGTAGTCGCGCGTGCGTTTGTGGTCGAACCAGCGCAGGCCCGCGGTCAGCGACCAGTGATCGTTGAGCGCATACGTCGCCTCGCCGAAGACCGCGTACTGCTCGGTCTTCTGGTCGTTCTTCGCATGATAGAAGGCGTTGTCCGTCGAGCCGGGCTCCAGCGGATCCCGGCCATAGTAGACCGCGTAGTAGGACCGCGCCTGAAAGGCTACGGTGTCTTCGTAATCCTGGATGCGGCTGAAGAAGTTGAAGCCTTCCTCGACCTTCTCATAGAACAGGCCGGTTATCCAGTTGAGCTTCTCGGTCGAGCCCTGGAGGCGGAATTCCTGGGCGATGCGGTCGACGTACGGCCCGTCGCGCCAGCCGAGTCCGACCGGATCGCCGAAGTCGTAGGCCGTCGGTCCGAGATTGTAGATCGCATAGTTCGGGCCAAAGGCGTGGCTCAGATAGAACGTGTAGTCCGTGTTGTCCTGGAAATAGGAGATCCGGCGCGTGAAGTAGCTGGACGCGGACGTGAACTGCAGGTCCCCGATGTCGCCCTGCAGCGTGAGGGCGAGCTGCGTCCACTCGTCGCTGCGGCTTTCGTCCTGGAAGCGCACGACCGCGTTCTCACGTCCCGACAGCTCGGGGTGCTGGCTGTAGCCTTCCGTGAACTCGTCCACTTCCGAATAGCTGTTGGCATCCATCTGCTGGTAGACGACGCTGCCGTCCACCGTCCAGTTCTCGTTCGGGTACCAGCGCAGCGCCGCGCGGCCGCCCGCGTACTCGACGTCGTTGATGTCGTCGTCGACGAACTCGGAGTTGTCGAAGCTGCCGCCGAGGCTCGTGCCGAGCACGTTGTCGATGAATCCGGCATCGCGCGCCGAGAAGCCGACGACGCGGATCGCGGCCGTCTGTCCGAGCGGAATATTCACCACTCCGGATAGCTCGTATCCCTCATCACCCTCGTCGAGGGTGTAGGCATCGACGGCGACGTCCGTCGTGAACGCGGCCGGGTCCGGCTTGTTCGTGATGTAGCGTAGCGTTCCCGCCTGCGAGCTGGAGCCATAGAGCGTGCCCTGCGGTCCCGGCAGCGCCTCGATGCGCTCGATGTCGATGAGCCGGATCTCCGGCTGCAGCGCGCTCTGGGTGAGCGGTTGCTCGTCGAGGTAGATGGCGGCGGAGGCGTCGGCGATGAACGAGGAGGAGTCGTCGGCGACGCCGCGGAAATAGATCGTGCCGCGTCCCGGCACCGTGGCGTTGTACGAGAGGCTCGGCACGAAGCGCGAGAACTCCTTGACGCTGTCGAGATTCGCGCGCTCGAGCTGCTGCTGGCCGATCGCCTGGATTTCCTGCGGGATGTCGAGCAGCGTCTCCTCGCGCTTGCGCGCGGTGACGATGACGGCGTCGAGGTCGGCGCTCGGGCCCTGCGCGAGCACGGCTGGCGCGTAACTGCCGGCCAGCGCGACGGAGACGGCGTAGGCGACCCGCGTGATCGGGGCCTTGTGGTT
>JBOGFL010000654.1:0-2290 GCA_050743285.1 Acidimicrobiia bacterium | reverse complement strand
TTGTCGGGGTCGGCGATGGGAAGGACCGGTGCAAATGCCGCCAGGGCGATGATCGTGGCCATCCACCCCGTCGCGACCCAGAAGCCGATGCTGAGCCGGCGCTTGCCGCGCGGGATCTGCTCCCCCGCCGCGCCGCCGCGCTCGGAGAGGATTGCGTCGAACGTGACTTCGGCGGGCGCCTCCTGGAAGATCTCGCCGGGGGCGAGCTCCTCCGAGAGCGCGCCGCTAGGCCGTGGTTCGGGCATGGCGCACCCTCGGGTCGAGGAACGTGTACAGGAGATCGACGGCGAAGTTCACCAGCACGTAGGCGACGGCGATCACCAGGACGCAACCCTGGATGACGAGATAGTCGCGCCGGAAGATCGATTCGGTCACGAGCGTCCCGATCCCGGGTATCGAGAAGAGCTGCTCGACCACGAGGGCGCCGCCGATCAGCGCGCCGACCTGGATGCCCGCCACAGTCACGAGCGAGAACGTCGACGGCCGGAACGCGTGCCGCAACAGGATGTGCGCGGTGGGAAGACCCTTCGCCTTCGCCATCGTGATGTAGTCCTCTTGCAGCGTCGCGATCATGTCGGTGCGCAAGAGGCGGAGATATACGGCGCTCAAGCCAACGGCCAGCGTGATCGCCGGTAGGAACATCGTGATAAGGATCTCGGTGGGACTGCTGTCGTCGTAGAGCGTCGGGAAAATGTCCCAACGCACGCCGAACAAGAAGATGAGCACGATGGCGAGAATGAAGTTTGGGATCGACAGCAGCCCGAACGAGCCCGTCGTCGTGACCTTGTCGAACAGGCCATTCGCCCGGTAGGCGGAGATGATCGCGAGCGGTATCGAGATCAGCAGCGCGAGCAGCTGCGCGTAGACCATGAGGAGAATCGAAGTGGGCAGCCGCTCGCGAATCGACTGGCTGACGGGCTCGCCGGTCACGAACGAATCACCGAGATCGCCCTGCACGACGTTCGTGACCCAGTCCGCGTAGCGCACGTAGACGGGATCGTCGAGGTTCAGCTGCTCCTGGGCCTCGGCGCGCAGCTCGTCGTCGGCGGCCAGCGGTCCGAGGATTGTTGTCGTCGTGTCGCCCGGAAGCAGGTCGACGAGCAGGAAGGTGAACAGGCTGACGACGAACAGGACAATGACGAGCCCGACGAACCGCTGGAGGAGGAACCGCATTCCGTCGACGAACGCCTCCTAGTCGGCCATCCAGACCTGATAAAGCATGTGCGCCCCGTTGTACTGCGGGAAGCCCTTCTGCCCCTCGGGAAGCTCCCAGTCGTTCACGCTCTGCACGCCGGTCTGCGTCACGACCGCCCACACCGTGTGGTTCAACCAGATGTACGGCAGGTAGTCGTTGATCGCCTCACTCAGCTCCTGCCATTCCTCCTTCCGGGTCTCGAAGTTCGCCTCGCTGCGCTGCTCCTCGAGCAGCTGGTCGACGGTGGCATCGTCGAGCCGGGCGAAGTTGATCGCCAGCCCCGGGTCGATGCTGTCGGAGTGGAGGAAGCTGTATTCGAGGTCGGGATCGAGCGCGCCGTACTGCCGCCAGAGGTTGAGCTGGTAGTCGCCAGTGGCGGCCCCGGTAATGAAGGACGACTGCTCGCGCGTCTCCACCGTCACGTCGAAGGCGTCGCCCCAGAAGCTCGTGAGGGTGTCGGAGACCAGCTGGTTCTCGGCGCCGGGTGTCGTGCCGTACTCGAACACGATCTTGTCGCCGTTGCAGTTGTCGGGATTGTCCGAGCAGTAGTCGGCGGCGAGGTCGGCCCCCGCCGCCGGGTCATACTCGGGGAAGTCGACTTCGTCGGTGAACCAGCGCGATTCGGGGGCGAACATGCCGTTGGCGACCTGGGTCACGCCCTCGCCCAGCAGGTCGACGTACGCCTGTCGGTCGGTGGAGAGCGCCAGCGCCTCGCGGGCCCGTTTGTCGTCGAAGGGCGCTTCCGCCGTATTCATGAGGAGGAATGTCTCTTCTCCCTCGATGTCCTCGTACGACTTCACGTCGGAGTCATCGCGGAACGCCGCGATGTCGGCGGCTCGCGTCGTGTGGATCATGTCGAGATCGCCGGCCTTGAGCGCAGCGGCGCGCGTCTGCGGGTCGGTAACGATCCGGAATGTGATCCCGTCGAGATACGGGAACCCCTCGCGCCAATAGTCGTCGTTGCGGACGAACTTCGTCTCTTGGCCGACCACCCGGCTTTCGAACTCGAACGGTCCGGTGCCGACCGGCTGCTGGTTGAGACTCGGATCCTGTTCGGCGGCAAGGATCCACGTCGGCGACGCGACTGTCCCGACC
>JBOGFL010000653.1:0-5740 GCA_050743285.1 Acidimicrobiia bacterium | reverse complement strand
TAATTGTCCTTGGTGGTCACATGCTCGGTGAGAGAGGCGGCATGGACTTCTCGTTCACCGAGGACCAAGGCGCGTTCCGCGACCTGGCGGCGCGGATCTTCGCCGACCGCGCCACCGTGGAGCGGGTCAAGGAGACCGAGCAGAGCGAGGACCGTATCGACTGGGACCTCTGGAAGACACTCGCCGACGCCGGCCTGCTCGACCCCCTCGGCCTCATCGAGACCTGCCTCCTGCTCGAACAGCAGGGCCGGGTCGTCGCACCCGTTCCCATCTGGCCGTCGCTGGTGCTCGGCAAGCTCCCGCTGATGGAGTTCGGCACCGACGCCCAGCTGGCGCGCTGGTGCCAGGCCGACACCGTGCTCACCGCCGCCTTGTCGGAGCCCGGCGTCAACGATCCCTTGGCGCCGTCGGTGGCGGCGAGCGCCGACGGGCGACGCTGGCGCCTCGACGGCATCAAGCCCGCGGTCCCGGCCGGCCACACCGCCGGCGCCGTCCTCGTCCCCGCGCGAACCGGTGACGGCACGCTCGGCGTTTTCCTCGTCACGGGAGATGCCGAGGGGCTACAGCGCGAGACCGCGGTCACCACCGATCGCTCCAAGGTCGCGCACCTGACGTTCGCGGGAACTCCGGCCGAACCGCTCGGTCAGCCCGAAGACGGTCGGGCGATCACGAAGTGGATGCTCGAGCGGGCGCTGGTCGGGCTGGCGGCGATTCAGGTGGGCGTCGCGGGGGCGGCGCTGCGGATGGCGGCCGACTACACGTCGCAGCGACACCAGTTCGGCAAGCCACTCTCGACGTTCCAGGGTGTGGCGCTGAAGGCGGCCGACGCCTACATCGACACCGAGGCGATCCGGGTCACGTTGTGGCAGGCCGCGTGGCGGCTGGCCAACGGTCTCGACGCCACGCGCGAGGTGCTGGTGGCGAAGTGGTGGGCGTCCGAAGGCGGCCAGCGTGCGGTGCACATCACGCAACACCTTCACGGCGGGATGGGCGCCGACATCGATTATCCCGTCCACCGCTACTTCCTCTGGGGGAAGCAGATCGAAGACACGCTCGGCGGTGCGAGCGCGACGCTCGCCCGACTCGGCGAGGTCATCGCAACCGGAGCCGCCACATGACCATCACGACCTCGCCCTCGTACCACGACGTGCAGATCGGCGACACGCTGCCCGAGCTCGCCGTCCCGTTGACGCGCACGTTGATCGTCGCGACCGCGATCGCCTCACGCGACTACCAGGACGTCCATCACGATCCGGGCCTCGCGCAGGACCGCGGCTCGCCCGACATCTTCATGAACATCCTCTCGACCAACGGCTTCGTCGGCCGCTACATCACCGACTGGGCCGGCCCCGACGCTGTGCTGAGGAGCGTCCGCATCCGACTCGGGTTGCCGAACTACCCCGGCGACACCATGACGATGACGGGAGAAGTGCTCGGCAAGGCCGACGGGCTCGTCGAGATCGCGATCAAGGGCAGGAACTCGCGTGGCGACCACGTCACCGGCACCGTCATGCTCGCCCTGCCCGACACATGAGCGAACGCAACGACCTGCTCGACGCGGCCGCGGTGGTCGGAATAGGCGCGACCGAGTTCTCCAAGGACTCGGGCCGCTCCGAACTACGCCTCGCGTGCGAAGCAGTGGAAGCCGCGATCGCCGACGCCGGCGTGGAGCCGAGCCAGATCGACGGGATGGTGACGTTCAGCCAGGACACGAACCCCGAGATCGAGATCGCCCGGAGCCTCGGCATCGGCGAGCTCTCGTTCTTCAGCCGTATCCACCATGGCGGCGGCGCCGGGTGCGGCACGGTGCAACAGGCCGCGCTCGCGGTAAACGCCGGCGTCGCCGAGTACGTCGTCTGCTACCGCGCCTTCAACGAGCGCTCGGGCAACCGCTTCGGTGCCGGCGTACAGCGGCGGGGCGGCCCCGCTCCCGGTGGTGGGCGAGCACCGAGCGCGGACGCCGAGAACGCGCACTTCGCCTGGTACTCACCGTTCGGACTGCTGACGCCGGCGCAGTGGGTGGCCATGTTCGCTCGCCGCTACATGTACGAGTTCGGCGCGACGAGCGAGGACTTCGGTCGCATCGCCGTCGCCGACCGCAAGCACGCAGCCACGAACCCGAAAGCGTGGTTCTACGAGAAGCCGATCACGCTCGAAGAGCACCAGCAATCGCGCTGGATCGTCGAGCCGCTTCACCTTCTCGACTGCTGTCAGGAGAGTGACGGCGCCCAGGCACTCGTGGTCACGACGCCCGAGCGGGCGCGTGACCTTCCGAATCCCCCCGCCCTGGTGCGCGCCGCCGCGCAGGGGTCGGGCGTCGATCAGGACATGATGACGAGCTACTACCGGCCTTCGATCTCGGGCCTCCCCGAGATGGGCCTGGTGGCCCGCCAGCTCTGGAACACGACCGGCCTCGACGCGACCGACATCCAGACCGCCGTCATCTACGACCACTTCACGCCCCTCGCCCTCCCGCAGCTGGAGGAGTTCGGTTTCTGCGGCCGGGGCGAAGCGAAGGACTTCGTCGCCGGCGGCACGATCGAGCTCGGGGGCAGGCTCCCGATCAACCCGAACGGCGGCCAACTCGGCGAGGCCTACATCCACGGGATGAACGGCATCGCCGAGGGTGTCCGCCAGGTGCGGGGCACGTCGGTCAACCAGGTCGACGACGTCGAGCACGTCCTCGTCACCGCCGGGACGATGGTCCCCACCAGCGCGCTCGTCCTCGGCACCGACCGCTAGGACCCTGATCGTGCGCGAGGACGGCTATTCCCGGCCCGCGCCCACAAACGGTTGGAGCGGGTCCTTGCGCCCCGGGCGCCACCACACCGAGTCGGTCGCCTCCCAGCCTTCGTTGCGGAGCTGACGCTTCAACACCTTCTTGGTTTCGGTGACCGGGAGCGCGTCCATCACCCGCACGTAACGGGGCGTGGACTTGGTGCCGAGGTCGGACTGCTCGGCAAGGAACGTGTCGAACTCGGCACCGTCGAACTTCCACCCGGGTCGGAGTTCGAGCGCCACCATCACGTCGTCGCCGACATCCTCGGCCGGGACCGCGTACACCGATGCGAGCACCACGTCGGGATGGCGCATCAGGATGCGCTCTACCGGCGCGGCGGCGAAATTCTCACCGTCGACCCGTAGCCAGTCGTAGTCGCGCCCGGCGAAATAGAACCAGCCGTCTTCGTCGCGGTAGCCGAGGTCGCCGGTCCAGTAGATCCCATCCCGCGTACGTTGCTCGTTGGCCTCGTCGTTCTTGTAGTAGCCCTCGAACGACGACGTGCCCTCCCGGTTGACCATCTCGCCGATCGCCGCGTCGGCGTTGAGGAGCCGGCCGTGCTCGTCGAAACGCGCCGGCAGGCACTCCTCACCGGTCTCGGGATCGAGCACCGCCGCACCGCCGACGCCCATCCCGAGCGAGCCCGCTGGTTGCTCGGAGGTGCGCACGATGAACAGCCCGCCTTCAGTCGACCCGTAGTTGTCGGTGACCGAGCACCCGAAGCGTTCGGCGAATCGACCGATGTCGGCGTCGGCGGCCTCGTTGCCGAAGACGCGGGTGAGCGTGTTGTCGGCGTCGTCGGCTTGCTCCGGCGTCGCGAGAATGTACGACAGGGGCTTGCCGACGTAGTTGAAGAACGTCGCGCCGTACCTGCGCAGGTCGGGCAGAAAGTTCGAAGCCGAGAACTTGCGCCGCAGCGCGGTGGTCGAGCCCCCGGCGAGCGTCGGACCCCAGCCCGCCATCAGCGCGTTCGAGTGGAACATGGGCATGACCTGGTAGCAGACGTCGTCGGGGGTCAGCCCGTAGCCCTCGGCGACGAGACCGCCGATGCGGGCCAGGCGACCCTGCGTGCAGATGCACGCCTTCGGTGCGCCGGTCGTACCCGACGTGAACAGCAAGAGGTACCGCGTCTCCTCGCCGACCTCCACGTCGGGCGGCGGCGCGCCCTCGTACGGCTCGAGCCGAGTGCGGTACCCGGCCGAGTCGACATCGAGGATCCGCGAGGGCGCAAGGCCCAGGTCGAGGCCGGCGAGCAGCTCGGCATAGCGCGATTCGGTGACGATCAGCTGGCAGTCGGTGTGCGTGATGTCGCGGGCGAGCTCGGCGCCGCGGCGGGTGGGGTTGATGCCGACGAGCGTCGCGCCGCTCAAGGCGGCGGCGCCCAGCCACATCGGGAACTCGGGCACGTTGTCGAGGAGTGCGCCGACGTGGAAGGGGCCGGGCCGGCGCTCCGCCAAGAGGAACGCGGCGAGTTGCGAGCACGCCTGCACGTACTCGTCGTAGGTCCACGACTCGTCCTGGTAAAGAATCGCGGTGGTCGAGTCACCGGCCCGGGCTCGGACCAGGTCTGCCATCGTCGCCATGAGCGTCTCAGGATGCCAGAATGGGCGAGATCGCGATGAGGCCGATGAACGACGAGGAGCGACTGATCGTCGCTCTCGACGTGCCCGGCAACGACCCGGCTCTCGCTTTGGTCGATCAACTCGGCGACGCGGTGCGCTTCTACAAGGTTGGGCTCGAACTCTTCGTCGCCGACGACCACCGGAACATGATCGAGAAGCTCCGGGCGGCCGAAAAGCGGGTCTTCGCCGACCTCAAGCTCTACGACGTCCCCAACACTGTCGCCCACGCAACGAAGGAAGCCGCTCGGCTCGGAGTCGACTTCCTGACTGTCCACGGCGACCGGCGGATCATGATGGCGGCCGCTGAATCCAAGGGCGACACGAAGGTGATGGCGGTGACGGTGCTCACGAGCTTCGACGAGTCCGACCTCGCCGACGTCGGCTTCGGGGGTTCGCTGAGCGAGCTCGTGCTCGACCGGGCGCGCCTTGCGGCCGAAACGGGATGCGACGGCGTGATCGCCTCACCGCAGGAAGCTCGCCGGATCCGCGACGAGCTCGGCGACCAGTTGATCATCGTGACGCCCGGCATCCGCCCCGCGACCGACCGTCACGCCGACGACCAGAAGCGCGTCGCGACCGCGGCCGAGGCCATCGCGGCCGGCGCCGACCACATCGTCGTCGGTCGCCCGATCCGTTCCGCGCCCGACCCTCGCGCCGCCGCCGTTATTTTGCAGGGAGAGATCGCAACCGCGCTGGGATAGGGTCGAGAGGCCGTGTCCACTGCGAGTGCCTCGATCCCCGCTGTTTCAACCGATCGCTCGCGCAGCATCTTCACCGTCTTTCGGCATCGCGACTACACGGTCTTCTGGAGCGGCGCGCTCGTCTCGAACACCGGAAGCTGGATGCAAACGGCCACTGTGCCGTTCGTCCTCTTCGAGCTCACCGGTTCCACGACGTGGCTGGGCGTCAGCGCGTTCCTCGCCTTCTTCCCCGCGTTGCTCGTCGGGCCCCTCGCCGGCACGCTGGC
Organism: Acidimicrobiia bacterium; assembly: GCA_050743285.1. Classification (GTDB taxonomy): domain Bacteria; phylum Actinomycetota; class Acidimicrobiia; order IMCC26256; family JACDBD01; genus JBOGFL01. The sequence continues at coordinate 372 of JBOGFL010000653.1, read as the reverse complement.
CGACCGTGTCTCCCGGCGAGGAGTGATCCTCTGCGCCCAGTCGGTGATGATGGTCGTGGCGTTCTCACTGTGGGCCTTTTGGGTAACCGGCAATGCGACGCCCGGGATCATCGTCATCCATCTCTGCGTCAGCGGGCTCGCAGCGGGCATCAGCATCGCTTCGTGGCAGGCGTTCGTGCCTCAACTCGTCCCGCCCGGCGATCTGGTCAACGCGGTCCGGCTCAACTCGATGCAGTTCATGGCGGCGCGGGCGTTCGGCCCCGCCCTGGCCGGAATCGCGCTCGCCGTGTTCGGTCCGGGCACGACCTTCCTCGCCAACGCACTCTCGTTCGTCGTCGTCATCGCCGCCATCCTTGCCGTCCATCCCACACC